>JBAWCX010000022.1:0-5247 GCA_049590495.1 Binatus sp. (SeqCode) | reverse complement strand
CTTCCCTCCCCCGTTCGTGGGGGGAGGGTCAGGGTGGGGGACCGATTGCGGCGCAATTGTCTCGTGCGCCGCATGTCTTGACACTAGCCAACGCTCAGATCCCTTTTCCGGGGTCAGCCGGTTACGTCCAGAAGAATCTTTCCGCCGCGTAGCGCATGCGCGACGGCTTCCTTGATGGACGAGAGGGGGTAGGTTGCCGCCACTGGGATGTGCACCCGGCCGGATGCGATCATCTCGGCCGCTTGCTCTATAGGTGCCGCAATTTTGGCCGTAGTCTCTGGATGGCCCAGCCAAAAGCCCCGCATGGTGATGGGCTTGAAGATAACGTCGAGCGGTCTGATCGACATCGGAGCCAGACTCATAGCCGCATAGCTCACGAGCATGCCGTTTGACGACAGAGTCGATGCGAGCACGCCCGTCGCCGGGCCGCTGACACCGTCAAGCGCCAGCCGGAGCTCAGCCTGACCGACCGCGGCTTTGATCTCTTTCGATACGTCGGGAGAATCGACGACGACAACGTCTCCGCCAATCGCCTGAAGCTCGGGCACCAGCTCTCTCCGCCGGACGATGTTGACGGTCTTCAAGCCGCGCGCTTTCGCGAATGCGATCACCCACCGTCCGACCGCCGAATTCGCAGCATTCTGCACCACCCACTCGCCCGGCTTCAGGTTGACGTACTCGCTGAGCAGCAGCGCCGCGGTCGGAGGATTGATCGCCAGCATCGACAACTGCTGCGGATCGGCGTCGGGGGGCAAAGCGAAAAGACCTTTCGCTGAAATAACCATTCGCTCCCTCCAGGTGAAGCTGGAAAGCGGCGCGAGGACGCGGTCGCCCGCCTTGACGTTCTGCACGCCCGCTCCCACTGCGAGAACGCGGCCGACACCTTCATTGCCGATCACGGTTGGAAGCGCGGGGCGCACTCCGTAGATGCCTTGTGCGAGCAGGAGGTCGCTCGTGTTGACCGGAGAAAACTCAACCGCGATAAGCAGCTGGTTCGGGCCGGGAGCATCGGGCTCGCGAATGTCGACATACTTAAGACCCTCGACCGGGTTGCCATAAGCCGTGAGCTGAACAGCGCGCATATTGATATCTCCTTTGTTAGGGCGGCACGGTTGATACAATCGGAATCAGAGTCCCCTCAGAAATTCAATTAGAAGCTCGTTGATCTCTTTCGGGCGTTCCTGCTGCACCCAATGGCCAGCGCCAGGGACGATCACTTTCTTTCTCAGATTCGGAGTGAACGCACCTGCGGTTTCGTAGCCACCGGGAATCATCTTGCCGACCAGGTCACGCTCGCCTGCGGCGAACACTGCCGGCTGACGAACCTTGGCGCCATCGAGGAAAGGCGTCAGCTCCCAGTTGCGATCGAAATTGCGATACCAGTTGAGGCCCCCGCGAAATCCCTTGCGCTTGATCCCGCCGGCAAAAAAATCGAGATCGGCTTCCGTCAGCCATGCAGGTAGCTTACCCGGCACAGTGCCGGTCTCGATAAATTTTTTCGTCTTCGGAAACAGAAACGAGAACTCGCCGCCTGGCGGCGCATCGCCGGACCCCGAGTAGAGAAGCATCGCCATCGAGCGGCGCGGATCAGCGTCGAGTTCCTTCTCGGCCTTGCCGGGCTCTTGGAAATAGAGCCAGAAGAAATGCTGGTCGCCGGCCAAAGCCTTCATTCCATCAGTCGGGCGCGTCGGAGTGCGCGGATGATAGGGCACGCTGAGTAACGCGATCGCGCGAAAGATGTCCGGGCGCAGCAGCGCCGAGCTCCACGCCACCGGAGCGCCCCAGTCATGGCCGACGATCACCGCCGAATCGACGCCGAGACTGTTCATCAGCCCGACCATATCGCCGACCAGGTTCAGAATGTTGTACGACTCGACCGGCTGGGGCGCGTCGGTCTGTCCATATCCGCGCTGATCGGGCGCTATAACGCGGAATCCGGCCGCCGCCAGCGCGGGAAGTTGATAACGCCACGAGTACCACGACTCCGGCCATCCGTGGCACAGGACGACCAGCGGACCACTGCCCTGCTCGACGTAATGCATTCTGATGCCGTTGGTATCGACGAATTTGTGTTGCAGGTCGGTCATCGGGCCTACCTCCCTGACTTCCGTTTGAAAATTCAAGCTTCCTATCGAAGCTGGTTGCGTTCTTTTTGAGACACCGAGCCCCGGGGATCCGGGAGGAACTTCATGCTGGCACACCTGTCACTTAGGTGTCGCTCTTGCCGCGATCCTGCCTTTGACCTCGCTCCATTCGATCCAATCGGAGCGATAATCTTCGACTTCGATGATCACCATTGAACCGCTACGATCGACCAGCTTGGCTCGCGCCCCGCTCTTGAGGTCGAAGACGCTTTTAATAGGCGGGATATCCTCACCGACGATTTGCATTTTTTCCGCCAGTTTGATCGCCTGATTCCAGTAGTCCATGTTTCTCGAAATCATCTCGTCCTCACTTGCCTAGCGTCCTTAGTGTCGTTGTTACCTGGCGTCCCTCGGCGAGCTGTCCTCGAAGAGTCATGCAGGTGCTGGACGCACGCGCGACCAGCCGCTGCTGTTCGTCGAGGACATCGCACTCGACGAGGCCAACGATCTTGCCGGCGCGAACCACCCTTGCTTTGGCGCGAAGCGTCGATTTCCACACCGGCCGCAGGAAGTTGATCTTCAGCTCCAGAGTCGTGAGACTCTCATCTGCCGCGAGCGTGGTGTAGTACGCAAAGCCCATGGCTGCGTCAGCGATGTCGCACAAGACGCCTCCGTGGAGAGTTCCAGCCGGGTTGGCGTAGCGCTCATCAGCGACGAATTCGACGACAGCCGTTCCGTTTTCCGCTTCAAGAAGCTTGAGACCCAGAAGCTTGCCGATTGGCGCAGGAAATTCCGGCTGCGCAGCGGATTGCGTAGCGTCGGAGTTTCCTCGCAAATCGCCATTGACTTGGCCGTTCGCGAATCGGCCGTCGTTATTTTCAATGAAGTTATTCATTTTTCCGCCTCGTATCCTTGTATATACAAGAGTCGGACCAAAAAAATTCGCGGTCGGCGCTTCGCATCGAGTTAGTTAATCGTCGTCGCTGCGATCCTTTGGCTGCATGGCCCAGTCTGCGACGACGACTACTACGACGGAGAATATTGCGAGCAACAACAACCGGCTGATTTCGTTGTCCATGGTAACCACTCCATGTTGATTCGACGCTTTTCGACATCCTGAAGGTTCAGTGCCCCGCGCCTGCCGCTTTGCCTATTTCGAAACGACGGATCAGTAGCGCCAGCGGCAGGCCCGCCAGCACGACGATAGCGAGCAGGTGAAAACAATCCATGAACGCGAGCATCGCGGCCTGCTGGTTCAACATGCTTCCGACCATTCCGTAGGCCTGGTGGATCGCGTCGGGAGTGCTCGCGCCGCGGGTCACCAGGAAGTGGCTCGAGGTCGTCACGAACCTCCGCACGCTTGCGTCGGCTGACGTGAGATTGCCCACCAGCACGCTCTGGTGATACTGCGTGCGGCGCTCGAGCATCGTGGTGACGAACGAGATCCCGAAACTCGCGCCCCAATTGCGGCATAGGTTGGTCAGGCTTGAGCCCTTGTTGTTCTTGTTTTTCGGCAAATAGGAATACGCAAGCTGACTCACCGGAACGAACATGAATGCGTAGCCGAAGCCCTGAAAGGCTCGCGCGAACGCGAAATGAAAATAGTCAGTCTGGGTCGTCATCCCGCTGTAGTAGAAAAAGGAGAGCGCGGCGATGGTGAAGCTGAAGGCGAGCAGGCGTTTCGCGCCGACTCGCGGGACGATCCGCACGACGAACGGCGCCATCAGCGTGACAACCGCGGCGCCCGGCCCCAGCGCCAGGCCCGCGTCGGTGGCGGTGTACCCGAACAGCGTCTGCAACATCTCGGGAATCAGCACTGTGCTGCCGAAGAGCCCGAACGCGAAGAGGAAGTAGTAGACGTTGGCGAGCGCGAAGTTGCGCTCGCGGAGCAGGGTCAGCTCGACCACCGGATCGTCGTGGCGCCACTCCCACCAAATCGCGATCGCGATGGCGACGACAGCGATCGCGAGGAAAGTCGCGATAAAATGGCTTTCGAGCCAGTCGTCGCGCTCGCCGCGATCGAGCACGACTTCGAGGCAGGCGAATCCGATCGCGATCAGCACGATTCCGACATAGTCAATGCGAAGACGGCCGCTGCGCCGCGCCTGCTTCCGTTCCTCGGCGAATTCGACGGGGTCGTGCACCATCCGGCTCGAAAGGATCAGCGACAGGAGCCCGATCGGAACGTTGATGAAGAAAACCCATCGCCAAGAGAAATTGTCGGTGATCCATCCGCCAAGCGGCGGTCCGATCGCCGGCGCCGTGACCATCGCCATGCTGTAGAGTGCGAACGCTCCGCCGAGTTTTTCCTTGGGGAAAGTATCGACCAGGATTGCCTGCTCGACCGGCGCGAGGCCGCCGCCGCCGACTCCCTGCATCACACGGAACACGATCAGCAGCGCCAGGCTCGGTGCCACGCCGCATAGAAACGAACTCGCGGTGAATAGCGCGACACACATCATGTAGTAGCGCTTGCGCCCGAAGGCGCGGCTGAGCCACGCGCTCATCGGCAGGATGATCGCGTTGGCGACCAGGTAGCTGGTCAGCACCCAGGTGCTTTCGTCGTAGCTGGTGCCGAGGCCGCCCGCGATATGCGGCAGCGAGACGTTCGAGATGCTCGTGTCGAGCAACTCCATGAACGTCGCCATCGTCACCACCAGCGCGATCGCCCACGGATTGTGCGCCGGTCTAGCGGAAGTCGCCTCGAGCGGCGCGTCCGCGACCTGTGCCCTCGGCCGTATCGCGCCTACCGCAGCCATACCTGCGGCTCCACCGACATTCCGGGATTCAACCGATGCTCGGGATCCTGACCGGGGTCGAACTCGATTCGCACCGGCAGGCGCTGCACGACTTTCACGTAGTTGCCGGTCGCGTTCTCCGCCGGCAGCAGGCTGAAGCGATCGCCGCTCGCGCCGGGCAGGTTCCTGACGTAGCCCTGGTAATTGCGGCCGAAGGTATCGACGTGGATTGTGACTTTCTCGCCGCGATGCATCTGCGCGAGTTGGGTCTCCTTGAAATCCGCGGTCACCCAGATCTCGTCGGTCTCGGTCACGAACATCAGCGACTCTCCGGGTTCGATTCGAGAGCCAAGCTCGACCGTCCGTCTGCCGACGATGCCGTTGGCCGGAGCGTAGATCTTCGTATAGCTGAGGTTGAGCAGCGC
>JBAWCX010000021.1:0-1703 GCA_049590495.1 Binatus sp. (SeqCode) | reverse complement strand
ATACAGCATTGTCGATGTCCTCCTTGTCGTTTGCGCCGTCGCAACGACTTGTTCGCGAAAACAGCGGTCTTTACGCGCCCCTCAGAGTCGCGGTCACGTTGCTGATGATCGTGTTGATGCCGCCTTCGAGGCCCTGGTACGCGATGTACCCGGCCACCGCGATCGCCGCGATAATCAGCACGTACTCGGTCATCGTCTGTCCCTGTTTGCTCTCGCGGACCCTGACTATGAGTTTGTTCATGTAGTTCATTATTGATGTCCTCCTCTGCGCGTTTCGTCAGCGCAATCGATTTGTTCACGCCAACCGGGCTGTTGACCGCCGGTCGTGTTTGGCTGCCGAAGCCGCTGCCATTTCGCTCGCCGCTCCTTTGCGGCTTGCGGCTCTCGGCATCTTGTAACGAGGTGTAATTGCACCACTCATGCCAGCAATCGTTCCGAGTGAAAGCTGACGTAGCCGCCCACAGCAAACCGAGCCCGCCAATGTGCGTCCGCCCGTGTCGCATCGCGACACATCGAGTGATTCAGTCGCCGCCAAGGCGTTCCATCGCCGTCTCAAACCGGTAGGCAACCGCCCGCCGCCTTTGCCATAATCGAGCCATGCTTCGCGACCGCCTCTCATCTGTATGGCCGTCGGCTCTCGCGCCGATTGCCGGCCATGCGATGGCCGCGATCGCGCTCGCCATCGCGCTCTCTGGATGCGCCCCGTCGGCGCTGACTGCGGCGCGCGACCAAATTTCGGCCGCCAATTATCCGGCAGCGCGTCAGGAACTGGTCGCTCTCTCAGCTCGAAGTGACTTGAGTGCGAGCGAGCGGCGCGAGGTGAAGGACGACCTCTGTCTGTGCGACTTCAAGATCGGCCGCCCGACGTATACGCTCGCCGAGCAGCGCGGCGTCTGCCTCGAAGCGGCCAAGGAGCCGGGCAGCCAAAGCGATTCGATTATCGCGCAAATCGACGAGGCTCAGCGCCGCAAGGACGCCGATGAAGTCGAAGCGGCACTGTCCGCGCACGATTTGGCCGACGCCGAGCGAGCCGCAACCGATTATCAGAGTTTGCGCGGCGGCGACCCCGCGACGGTGGCACGATGGTCGAAGGAAATCTGGACGTTGGCCGATGCGCAGGCGTTCGCTGAACCCGCGAAGAAACACTCGCTCGGCGCCGCTATCTCCGAGGCGCGCAAGAACCATCCTAACGTCCAGAAAATGGACCAGAGCCAATTCACACAATGGATCGTCAAGACCACCACGGTCTCCGGCACGCCCATCGCGTCAAGGGTCGAGATGAAAGACTCGACGGTGAACCTGTTCGTCGACGACGCGAACCTGCCGCTCGCCGCGCTCAGCCTCGACCGGCTCGCCTCGATCAACGACGGGATGGCCGCGCGATGCGGTTGCGACGCGCGCACCAACGTGGCCGTCGCCGAGACCGGCTTCCCGGCCTACTTCATCAGGCTGGATCCCGAGACTCGCATGTCCGAAGTGATGATCCTGCCGCGCGGCGATCGCGCGATCGTATCCGCCGTCTCGAACTAGCCCCCTGCTCGCCGAACTCGCCCGCCAGTCCTCGACTGCTTAGTGATAAAAACTATTTTGTGCTAGTCATTTTAGCTGTTTGAGATTGGCAATAGTGCCGCCGCGTCGGCGGCGGCGCGGTCCCGGGAGCTGCGAAAATCTTGTATGCACTTATGCAGCGCTGGTCCTTGACG
>JBAWCX010000020.1:0-7969 GCA_049590495.1 Binatus sp. (SeqCode) | reverse complement strand
GGCAGCTTCCGCGCGGCGTGCGCGTAGGGGAAGGGTAAATCACTTAATTTTATGCGGAACTCACCATGGGTTCCGGCAGGGGTGACCCCTGCCCAAGAAAGCGTGAAACCCACGGTGAGTTTCACATTTGATTAAGTTCTTTCCTTCGCTCGGAGTCGGCGCGGGGGCCTTTTGGCAAAGTCGGCTTAGTATTATTATGACCGATCGTCACAGTTAACTAACTTCCGGTTTCGGCTGGTCGGTGGGGCGATGGTGCCGATTCGCTACAATGTTCGAAGCCTGCTCGAGAGGCGCGCGACGTCGGTCATGACGATGCTGGGGGTCGCGCTCGTCTCGATGATCTTCGTTATCGTTTTCGGCTTTGCCGCCGGACTCAAGGAATCGCTGCTCAATGCCGGCGAAGATCGCAACGTGATCGTGATGGCGCGCGGAGTGACCAGCGAGAACGAGAGCTTCGTACCCCATCCGGCCACCGAGATACTCCAGGTGCGCCCGGAAATCGCCACCAACCAACAGCATCAGGCCCTCCTTTCGCGCGAGAGTATCGCCGGAGTGAATATCAGCAGGAAGGCGGGCGCCAAGGAATTCGCGCTGCTTCGCGGCGTCGATCCGATCGCATACGAAGTGCATCCGAACCTTCGTCTCGTGGAAGGGCATTGGCCGGTGCGCGGCAACGCGGAATGGGTTGTCGGGCGAAGGCTATTCGCGCGGTTCCCATATCTTCAGCCGGGCGCCACCTTTCACTATGGGCATCGCGAATGGAAAATCGTCGGGGTCTTTTCCGACAACGATAGCGCCCGCGAATCGGAAGCCTGGACCAATCTTGACGACCTGATCAACGACCGCCATTGGGACGCCGGCGGCGCGTCGGCGCTGCACGTGATGCTGAATCCTGGCAGCGCCAACGAATTTGCGCAGGCAATCAAAGCCGACGGCCGCTTGACGCTCCAGGCCGAAACTGAGACCCAGTACTACGCCGCGCAGGCGTCAGTGGCGGGGCAACTGCGCATCCTGGGATTGATCGTGGCCATTGCACTGGCGATCGGCGCGACCTTCGGCGGCATGAACACGATGTACACGGCGGTGACCCGGCGCGGTCGCGAGATCGGAGTGCTGCGCGTGCTGGGATTTTCGCGCGGCGACATCCTGAGCAGCTTCGTGATCGAGAGCGTCATCCTGGGCGTCGCGGGCGGTGTGGCCGGCGTCGTGCTCGCGACCGTGGTCGCGTGGGCGACAGGATTGACCAGCCGCACGATGAACATAGGTGCGATGTTCTTTTCATATCGGCCAACGGCGGGCGCGATTGCGGCCGGAGTAGTGGCTGCAGCGCTTATCGGCGTGGCCGGCGGGCTGATGCCGGCGCTGCGCGCCTCGCGAATCGGCATCATCAGCGCGCTAAGGGAGGCGTGACGATGGCGGCCAAGTTGGTGACGCTCGCATTCCGCAACATGCGCCGCCAGCTTAGGCGGACGATCCTCACCGGGCTGACCTTCGCAATCGCGGTGTTCCTGTGTACGGTGCTGGTCGCGGTGCCGTGGTCGATGGATCGAATCGCCTACAACGCGTCGAAGGGACTGCGCCTGGTGGTGACCGAGCGCAACAACGGGCGGCTGCCGGCGCGGTACTGCGGTCAAATCAAGACGCTGCCGCACGTGATAGGATGCGCGCCCGAAATCGTGTGGGGAGCGGTGTATCGCGATCCCAAGGACCCGATCATCGCCTACGGAATAAATTCCGACATCGCGAGCGTCACCGGCAGCAGCGACTACCAGCCGCCGCAGGACCTCGTGAAACAACTGGCGACCGACCGCCGCAACGCGATGGTTGGATACGCGCTGATGCGTGAGCACGGATGGAAACTCGGCGAACCGCTTACCCTGCGCAATCCCAACAATGCGAAGCTTGCGCTGACCTTCATACCGATAATCGAGTTTCCGACCGAATATTTATCACGGGCATTTTTGTTCGATCGCAGGATGCTCGATGACGCCGTGAAGAATGTTTACGGCGCGAATATCCAGGACCAGGCTTCTTTCATCGTGGTGCGGGTCGATAGCGCCGGGAACATGGGATTGGTGGGCAACGAAATCGACGAGAATTTCCACAACTCCGACGCGGAAACCGAAACGATGACCGAGTCCGACTCGGTTGCCAACGTCGTCAGCGCAATCGGCAACATCCGCACGATCATCTACAGCTTGTGCATGGTGGTGCTGTTGACGGTGTTGCTGATCGCGGCCAACTCGATGGCGATGATGGTGCGCGACCGAATCAGCGAAGTTGCTGTGATGCGTGCGCTCGGATTCACGGGGACGCATATCGCAATTCTGCTGTTCTCCGAGGCAGCGCTGATTGGGCTCACCGGCGCGATTGTCGGTGCGGCGCTCGCACTTTGGGCTTTTTCGCACGGCGTCAGACTCGGCGAGATAACCGGGATGATCGGCTATATCGAGGTGCGCCCGGCGACGGCGGCGTTCGCAGTCGCCGGAGCGGTGGTGGTCAGCCTCGCGAGCGCGCTAGGCCCGGTAATTCGCGCGATGCGCGTAGTCCCGGCGATGGCATTCCGCGAGGTGGTATGATCTGAAACGAACTAAGGTTTAACAACCGACTCTTCCCAAATTTAGTTCTAACAGGGACGAAGTCCCGCATCTTTGTCCTGGTACTGGGTGCAGGGGTCACCCCTGCCCAAGGAAGCGTGAAACCCACGGTGGGTTTCACATACAATCAAGTTCTTCCCTTGCGGATCTGCCAAGAAGCGCGGCGGGAACCGCCCTGTGGACGGAATTGTTGAACAATTGTGGATAGTTAGCGCTTTGATTCGCTTTTCTGCTTGATAAGCTGAGCAGAATCCGGCAAAGAAGACGAATTAGCCCGGCTGTTCGCTCGAGCGGTGGGCTATCGCTGGATCGCTTGGAGGCGCAACATAGTCCTAATGGGTGAAGTTCGCCATATCATTATTCACGGGCATTTCTATCAGCCTCCGCGCGAGAGCCCCTGGACTGGCTTGATAAGCCCCGAGTATGGCGCGGTGCCGTTCCAGAACTGGAACGAGCGGATTCTCAGCGAATGCTACACGGCCAATGCTCATGCCCACACGATGTCGGGGCCGGTCGTTCACGTTCGGAACAATTACGAGTCGCTCAGCTTCGATGTCGGGCCGACGCTCGCGGGATGGCTGCAGACGCATGGCAAGACCGCGTATCGCATGATGACTCGTGGCGACGCGCTGTATGCTGCCAGCCATGGTGGGCATGGCAACGCGATCGCGCAATCGTACAGCCATTCGATTCTGCCGCTGCTGCCGCCGCGCGCCCGCGAGTTGCAGATTGCGTGGGGAATCGACGACTTCTTCTTCCGGTTCGGTCGCAAGCCGGCCGGAATGTGGCTGCCGGAGTGCGCTGCCGACGAAGATACTCTCGCGTCAGTGGCGGCGGCGGGAATCCAGTTTGTCATTCTCGCGGCGGATCAGGGCAAGTTCAACGGCCCGGGCGCCGACTCGCGCGGTGCGGGACCGTTCCTGTGGCGCAGTGGCGATCTGAGCCTGGCGGTATTTCGATTCGATCGTGAGTTGTCCAACACCGTCTCTTTCGGCGAGGGGTTGGCGGATGGCGCACGGCTGGCGGATTGGATGGCGGGCACGGCGCTCCAACTGGAGCCCGGAGCCGCGCTGATGATTGCGACCGACGGCGAGACTTTCGGGCATCACAATAAACACGGCGCCTCTGAGCTGGCGCGCGCTCTAATCGCACTCGAAAATCGCGACGACGTGATTGTCACGAATTGCGCGGACTACCTCGCGGCGCATCCTGCCGGTGGATCGTTCGAGATTGAGAGGCCCACCTCGTGGAGCTGTGCGCATGGCGTCGAGCGATGGCGCTCGAACTGCGGATGCCGCAACGATGCGAGCACGTCGCAGGAATGGCGTGCGCCGTTTCGCGCGGCGATGGATTTCGTGAAGTACCATGCCGAGGCGACCTATGACCGTTTCGCGCCGGCGCTGGTGAAAGACCCCGGCGCGATCCTGCGCAGCGGAATCCGTTTGCTTATCGATACAAATCCCGCCGTCCATGACGAGACTTTCAAGCGCTTCGGCGTTGCCGACGAGGTTAATCGCGAGACTCTGCTGCGGATGCTTGAGATGGTGCGCGCGGGACAGGCGGCGCTGACGAGCTGCGCGTGGTTCTTCGACGATTTCGGCGGGCTGGAGGGGCGCGTCGCGCTCCGATGGGCGGCGCGTGCGGTCGAACTGGCGGCCGAGCATTCGGCCAGCGTCGAAAACGAGCTGCTCGAGCGGCTGCGCGGTATCAATTCGAACCGGCGCGAGAACGGCGACGCCGCGACTCTGTACCTCAGCCTGAAAACGCGCGAAGCTCGCGGTCGCGTGTAGCCACAAGCAAGCACGCAAAATTTTATCGAAAGGTTGCGATGCCGATGGCTTCGACCGAAGCGACTCATATCGATTCGACGCTGAACGAATCCCGCAAGTTTCCGCCGCCCGCCGAGTTCAGTGCGCGTGCTTGGGTAAAAAATCTCGACGAGTACAAAGCGCTGTGTGAGCGCGCTGATGACGATCCCGACGGGTTCTGGGCCGAATGCGCGCGCAATCTGCATTGGTTCAAGCCGTTCAGCAAAACGCTCGAGTGGAACTTCCCGTTTGCGAAATGGTTCGTCGGCGGCACCATCAACGCCTCGTACAATTGCCTCGACCGGCATCTCGACGGACCGCGGCGCAACAAGGCCGCTCTGATTTGGGAGGGCGAGCCGGGCGACTCGCGCGTGCTGACCTACCAGATGCTCGCCGACGAAGTGGGCCGATGCGCCAACGCGCTCAAGAGCCTCGACGTGAAGGACGGCGACCGCGTCGCGATCTACATGCCGCTGGTGCCGGAGGCGGCGATCGCGATGCTCGCGTGCGCGCGAATCGGCGCGATTCATTCGGTGGTCTTCGGCGGCTTCTCGTCGGAGGCGCTGGCCGATCGGATCAACGACGCCGAGGCGAAAGTCTGTATCACGGCGGACGGCGGATGGCGTCGCGGGCAAGTTGTCGAGCTCAAGCAGAACGTCGATGAGGCGCTGAAGAAGTGCCAATCGATCCAGAAAGTGCTCGTGCTCAAGCGCGTCGGCAACAAGGTCGAGATGCGCAAAGGACGCGACGTGTGGTGGGACGAGCTGGTGGCCGCGCAGAGTTCGAAGTGCGAGGCGGCGCAGCTCGACAGCGAGCATCCGCTGTACACGCTCTATACCAGCGGCACGACTGGCAAGCCCAAGGGCGTCGTGCATACGATCGGCGGATACCTGACGCATGTGCTGATGACGATGCGTTGGGTCTTCGACTTGAAGGACGACGACATCTACTGGTGCACCGCCGATATCGGATGGGTTACCGGCCACAGCTACACCGTCTACGGGCCGCTGGCAGCGGGTGCGACGGTCGTCATGTACGAAGGCGCGCCGAACTTCCCCGAGAACGATCGCTTCTGGAATGTGATCGAGAAGTACAAGGTCAGCATCTTCTACACCGCGCCCACTGCCATTCGGACGTTTATCAAGTGGGGCGATTCGTGGGTGAAGAAGCACGACCTGTCGAGCCTGCGGCTGCTCGGCTCGGTCGGCGAGCCGATCAATCCCGAGGCGTGGATGTGGTACCGCAAAGCGATCGGCGGCGAGCGATGCCCGATTGTCGATACCTGGTGGCAGACCGAGACGGGCGGAATCATGATCAGCCCGATGCCCGGCGCGATCGCGACCAAGCCGGGCTCCGCGACCTTGCCGCTACCCGGCATCGCGGCCGACGTCGTCACGCGCGACGGCAAGAGCGTCGGCGCTAACCAGGGCGGGCTTCTGATAGTGCGGAAGCCGTGGCCCGGGATGCTGCGGACGATCTACCGCGATCCCGACCGCTACAAAAGCAACTACTTCGCGCAGATCGAGGGCGCATACTTCACCGGCGACGGCGCGCGTCGCGACCAGGACGGATACCTATGGATCATGGGGCGCGTTGACGATGTGATCAACGTGTCGGGGCATCGCCTGGGCACGATGGAAATTGAAAGCGCGCTCGTCTCTCATCCTACCGTCGCGGAGGCGGCGTGCGTCGGACGTCCCGACGAGATGAAGGGGCAAGCCGTGGTCGCATTCGTGACGCTCGAGGGCGGACGCCGGGGCGACGACAAACTGCGCGAGGAATTGCGCGCCCACGTAGTCAAGGAAATCGGCGCGCTCGCCCGTCCCGACGACATAAGATTCACCGAAGCACTCCCCAAAACCCGCAGCGGTAAAATAATGCGGCGCCTGCTGCGTCAGATAGCATCGGGCGATCAGACCCTCGGCGATACCACGACGCTCGAAGATCTCTCGGTGCTGTCAAAGCTCCGCGACGACGAGGAGTAGGGAAGGGGAAATCCGAATCCTAACCTCTCCTTGTCCGAGGAGAGGTCGGCGTAAGCCGCTTGAAAAGCGGTGTCGCCGGGAGAGGTGCGACGCACGAGCCAGGCGGCGGCGATCCCGTGCCATACGCCGCGACCAAATGATTTCCGCGATTGTGCGACTGCGAGCGTTGCACCTCTCCCGCAGCGCTCCTTCGGCGCGCTGCGACCTCCCCTCGGACAAGGGGAGGTTAGGATCTGGATCAAATTGAGCATTCAAATAGTCAGTTCATTTGCAGATGACTGACTACTGCAGTCACCCGCGCTGGATCGACAATGACTATTGCCGCCGCGCCTACTGCGAACATGATCGCGAAGCCCGCCATCAGGCGCAGATAGAATGCCGGCTGATGGCTGGTGCGCGCCTCCGCGGACTTGAAGATCGCGTTGACTGCGTGCGCCAGCGTGAGTCCTATTACTGCGTCGCGCGCGGCGCTGGCGCCGGTGTTAACGAAAGACGCCAGCGTCAGCGAGATCGCGGTGACGTCCACTAAGCCGCTGATTGCCGATACCATCATCTGGCCGCCGTACCCCATGTATTGCTTGGCGACGTGGGTGAGCAGCAGCACGACTGTGAAGACCACGCCAAATTCGAGCGCTGGGCGAATAGAAAACGGGTTGCGGAAGGTGGTATCCGCGACCGTGGATCTTTTCACTGTCGCGGGCGCGAGCACCATCGCGGCGGCGAGTCCCGCAAGCATCATGGCGGCAAAAGCGGGAACGGCCGCAATCGCAAGCATCGGGCTGACCACGGCGACTATCAACAGCGTGCGCGGGAATAGTATCGAATTGGCTATTAGCGAATAGCGTGCCGCCGGCACGGCAGACTCCGGTGAATCAGCGACGGCCTGCGAGATCCCGGCGGTATAGGCAGTCGTCGAGGCTATTGCACCTACTATTGCAGTGAGTAATGCGCCGCGCTCGCTGCCGGTAAACTTGGTCAGAAAGTAACCTACATATGAGACGCCGGACACTAGTATTACGAATAGCCAGATCTCGCGCGGCGCGAAAAATCCGAATGGTCCGTAGCTGCCGCTCGGCAACAGCGGATAGATGATAAAAATCAGGCCGAGAAAGCTCAGCGTATCGATGTATTCGCGGTCGGAGATTGCATCGCGCACAAAATGGCGGAGCTGATCGCGCTCGACAAGGATCGCCGCGAGCACGATTCCGAGCCCGGCGCCGAACTGCCGGTTGGAGGTTAAGCACAGCCCCGCCAGTGCGAAGGTCGCGACGGCCGCAAGTTCGGTGGTGATGCCGTTGCGCTCGGGGTGATGCGCGCGCATCACAAGCACCGCGCCGATCGTGCCGGCGAACAACGCGATGGCGATTGCCGCGTTGCCGGAATGGCCGGCGACCGCGCCGAGTAGCGCGATTATCAGGAAATCGCGCATCCCGGGACGCGGCGGATCGTCGGGGCCGGGCTCGCGCGTGCGGCCGACCAGGAATCCGATCGCCAGCGCGAGCAGGAAACCCAGGGCAGGCGAGTTGGAGCCGGTAAGATCGGGCATCGAGAGGGGGATGTTAGCGGAATGCCAGGACGA
>JBAWCX010000019.1:0-6278 GCA_049590495.1 Binatus sp. (SeqCode) | reverse complement strand
CGGTTGCGGTTGTGGCGGGCGTCCCGGACGCGGTCGCAGTTGCGGTTGCGGTCGGAGTCGCCGTTCCGCCGCCGCTCGATGTCGCAGTCGGCGTCGCGGACGCGGTCGCCGTGGCGGTGGCGGTGGGAGTCGCAGTCGGAGTCCCGCCCGTCGATGTCGCAGTGGCCGTCGCAGTCTTGGTCGCGGTCGCAGTCGAAGTCCCGCCGGTTGACGTCGCGGTTGCAGTCGGCGTTGCCGTCTGGGTGGCAGTCGCGGTCGTCGTAGGCGTGGCCGTAGCAGTGGCCGTCGAGGTTTTGGTCGGAGTTGCAGTCGCGGTGGCAGTAGCAGTAGCGGTCGGCGTCGGAGAGGTCGGCACGAGTTCGAACGCTCCGATGTCGCAAGCGGAGCCCTGCGGACGCGAGGTCCCGCGCTGGTCGGTATCAATCGGAGTCGTCCCGTCAATCGCGGTGCAGTAGTCGGTGGGGGTCACCGGGACCGCATCCACGGCGGCGCTGCTGGCGAGCAGCGCGACAGTCTTCGTCGGTCCGCCATTACCCTGCAGACCATTTGGATCAAGCCCCGCTGCGATGTTGTTCTGATCGCCGACCCCGTTCAGCAGGCCGATGCAACTCTTGTCGTCGGACAGGTTGTGGCCGTCAGAAGTGAACTTTCCTCCGCCGCAGTTGTTGTTCATAGGACAATTCGCCAGCACCGTATTCTTCAACGTGGTGGAGGCCAAAGGGTCGCCGTCGATGCCGCAGGCCACCAAGGTGGACGCGGAATTGTTGTAGATGGTGGTATTGATCACTATCAGGGCGCCACTAGTGCCATTACCACTGTTGTAGATGCCACCGCCGCCAGTTGTACCATCGTTGCCCGCGATGGTCGTGTTGGTCACGGTCAGCGTGCCCGCGCCGTTAAAGATTCCGCCTCCCTGGTTCTTGGTTGAATTGCCGGAAAGCGTACTGCTGGTCAGCGTCATCGTGCCCCCGTCGTTGAAGATCCCTCCACCCTGGCCGTCCGTGGAATTGCTTACGAAGCTGGTGTCGGTTACGGTCGCGCCGCCTCCATTGTAGAGGCCTCCTCCAAGGGCGGTTGCGTGGTTGCCGGAAACCACGCTACCAGAGAGCGTCAGGGTGCCACCATTTTCGATTCCTCCACCATCGCCTCCCGTTCCGTTCTCAATGGTCAGATCGGAAATGGAGACGGTCGCGCCGGAATCGATCTTAAACACTGGGGAGGCATGATTTCCGCTGACTGCCAAGTTCGCCGCGCCCGGACCGCTGATAGTCAGATTATGTGGAATCTCAAGCACGCCGCTGGTCAGCGTGATCGTGCCGGCGACTTTGGCGAAATCGATAATGTAAGCGCTTCTCGTGGCTCCCGAATTCAAAATCGCCTGCCGCAGCGAGCCTGCTCCGCTGTCGTTCGTATTGGTGACGGTGAGGGTGATTGCGGCCCAAGCGTAGCCGCTCAGGCACGCCTGCATCGCGACCACCGCCGCAAGGCCCGCCGTGGCTCTTGTCCACGCATGCGCGAAATACCGTCTGCGACTCGCTTGCTCTGCTAGAGCTTGATCCATGTAGCCCTCGAAGGCCGCACAAACCTGTCGGTACCGAGCTAGAGCTAACAGAGTGCCATGTTAAAGCAAGCACAAGCGCGATTTGCGATCCCTCCCCCAGGGCGCGTCCGCTTCTTCTATTTTCCGATTCCAGAGAGCGTCACCGTTTGCATACGGACGTTCGAGTTGTCGGTGATCACCAGCGTTCCGAACTGCTTGGCGGCCGCGCTCGGCGTAAACGTCACTGTGATCGAACAAATAGCGCCAGCCACCAGAGTCGGTGGGCAGTCGTTGGTCTCGGTGAACAAGGCAGGATCGGAAATCGTCTCGATCAACACCGCGATCCCCGGATGCTTCTTGTTGCCCTTGGGATTGGACACCTTCACCGTTTTCGCTTTGCTTGCCGTTCCGACCGCAGTCTTCGGGAACTTCAGCGCTTTCGGCGTGACCTTGAGCGTCACTGGCACGAAGGTCGACGTTGCAGTCGGAGTCGCAGTAGCCGTTGCAGTCGCCGTGGCGGTCGCGGTGGCTGTTGCAGTTGCGGTTGCGGTCGCAGTCGCCGTCGGAGAGGCGCTGGAGGTCGCAGTTGCGGTCAGCGTCGCGGTTGGTGTGGCAGTAGCAACTGTGCTGGACGTTGCAGTCGCCGTCGAGCTTGCCGTCGGCGTTGCGGTGGCGGTGGCCGTCGCGGTCGGCGTGGCGCCCTGGAACTCGTAAGCCCCTATATCGCAGTGTCCGTTGGATCCGTCTTCGGGATCAGGCCGAGGCATGCCGCGCTGGTCGCAGGTGAGCTGGAGAGATGACGAGGTTGTGCAGGGGTTCAAGGAGCCCGCAGGATAGGTGCACGAAGCGAACGGGATCTGGTCGATGGCCGGGCTGCCCATGAGCAATGCGATGGTCTCGGTTGGGCCGCCGTTGTTGGCCAGTCCGCTGGCGAGCATCGGATCGACGCCCTCGCCGTTGTCCGCTGAACCGGTCTTGCTGAAACCGCAGGTGCTGTCATCCGCGATGTTGTAGCCGCCGTCGGTGAGTGTCGTATTGCAATTGCCGCCGGAGCTGGCCGCCAAAATGGTCCCCTTGGCGGTTGCCGTGCCGCCGCCGATAGCGATGGCGCCGCCGCTGGGGGCGGCCTGGTTGGCCGAAAACGTGCTGTTGGTGAGGGTCAGTGTGCCGCTGTTGTTATATATGGCGCTGCCGGCGCCAAGGAGGATGCTGGTTTGGTTGGCCGAGAACGTGCTGTTGGTGACGGTCAGCGTGCCGCTGTTATAGATGGCGCCGCCGGGGGCTGTTACCGAAGAACGTGCCAAAGCCGCCGAAGACCGTGTTGCTCGAAAACGTGCTGTTGGTGACCGTCACCGTGCCGCTGTTGTTAAAGATGGCTCCGCCTTCGCCCGAGCCGCTGAACTCGGTGCCGGTGCCGCCAGCGGCCTGGTTGCCCGAAAAGATGCTGTTGGTGACGGTCAGCGTGCCATTGTTGAAGATGGCGCCGCCTAAGCCGCTGCTGGCGAAGTCGCCGCCCGAGCCGGTCTCGTTTCCGTCAGTCAGAGTCAGAGATTGCAGGTTGAGCGTGACACCGGTGCTCACTTGCATCAGTTGCACAAGGCCGCCGCCGCTAATCGTGATTCCCGACGAGCCAGTCGGGCCGGTGATGGTCAGGGTGTTGGCGATGGACGGCAGCGTGCTGCCCAACGTGATCGTGCCGGTCACGGTGAACTCGATGGTGTCAGTGCCGGTCCCGGTAGTGCAGTTGCCAATGCCGCTGGACGTGCCGTTGGCCGAGGTGATCGCCTCGCGCAGCGTGCAATGACCTGCATTGGTGTCGTCCATGGTGCTGTTCACTGTAATCGTGGCCGCGCGCGCCGACGCCGGTATCGCCACGAACAAAAACGTCAGCGCAACTGCCGCGAGCGCGTAGCGCCGATTTCGGTTTGCCACGGGTCCCCTCCCCACGGCGCATTCGGCCGCGTTGGCAAATTTTCACCCGGCTGAGTCACTCAAGCAGGTCCGGAAGTCTCCTACTGCGTCAGGCTACTGTCAAACAAAGAGGGGGTTTACGTATTGCCGCTACTTCCCCTCGCCGGTCCCAATCCCTATCGCGCGTCGATTTGATGCGGTGGCTTCCGATTACTTCATTTTGGCGCCTTGCCGGTTCCGGATAGCGGAACCGTCTGCGCAGCGCCTGTCGCATTGTCGTTGACGGTCAACATTCCTTCGTGCGACGAGGTATCCGGCGGAGTAAAGGTCACCAGAACCTTGCAGCTCTTTCCCGGCGCCAAGGTTGTCGTGCATTGGCTGGTAACCGCGAAGGGCGGCGCCGCCGTCTCACCGGAGATCATGACGCTGATCTTCGAACTCTTGGAGCTAGTGTTCTTGATCGTTAGCTTTTTGGGTTTGCTGGCTTTGCCGACCGTGTCCTTGGTGCCAAAAGCCACAGAACTGGGTTTGATCGTCATCGTACCGGGCTCAGACGTCGGCGTTGAAGTTGGAGTGGCGGTGAGAGTCGCCGTAGCGCTGGCAGTTGCCGTGGCCGTGGCGGTCGCCGTCCTGGTTGCAGTGGCAGTAGGTGTCGCCGATCCGCCCGATGTCGGCGTTGCGGTAGGAGTCGGAGTCGGTGTTCCGCCGCCGCTCGATGTAGCAGTCGGCGTCGCGGAGGCGGTGGGAGTTGCAGTCGGGCTGGACATATTCACGGCGACGGGCTGAGATGCGATGCCGTTTGCGACGACAACCAGGGTACTAGCACCCGGCTCGAGGTCGGCAGGAACATCGAATTGAGTGGAGACCGAAGTGCTGCCCGTCGCGACCGCCATCGTGCTGTGACCGTGAGTGCGAGCATAGAAGACGTGCCCGGTCGCATTGTTGGTGATTCGCACCAATGGATAGTTGGTCGCAGCCTGGTAATCGTCTCCGTAGCTGACAGCCTGCGATAGTCCATTGAACTGCGTGCCGGTAATTTGGTAGTTCGCTCCGCCGGCAGTTATCTGCGACGGCGAATTGGTAATGGTCGGGGCCCATGACGGGTTGGGAGTTCCAGCGGGCGTGTATATGGTGACATAGCCGCTGTAGCAATTGGTGTACATAACCTGACCCGTGGGCAGCAGCAGCAAGCGCCCGTCGAACGAAGCGCAGGCTTCAACGAAAGCTGGATTGGCCACCTGCGTGAGGCTGGTCCCATCGAACTCGAAAAACGAGGTTGGGGGACTATAGTTCGTTGGCGAAGCGCTCAGCAGCACATTGCCGTCGGGAAGCAGCGCCGACGGAGCATCCATCGCTTCCACTTGCTGCCCTGATACGGATGGAAACATGGGGCCGCTGGTCCATGTACCGGTGTTGGTGTTGTAGATGTCGTTGAATTGGGTGGCTCCCTCGGCGAATACGGTGCCATCGGGACGCAAGAGCGCCGGCCCGATTTCATAGTAGGGCGACTCGGAACCTGGTTCGATATCGAGGTTGACCAACGGGTCTGGCGCGCTCCCGACGCTGCTCCAGGTCTGCGAGGCGGGACTGTAAGTCAAGGCCGGAGTCGGAGCATCGGTACTTTCACTAAGGTTCCAAATCTCCAGGGTCAGAACCGTGCCATTCGGCAGCAGCTCCCATCCTTCTTCAGAATTTCTGTAGTCGGCGGAGGTTTTGCCGGCGGGAGTGAAAGGGCTGTTAAAGGAGTTCGTGGCGGCATTGAAGGTAGCGACCTGGTTGTCGAAGATATGCGCGACCATAAACGTTCCGTCCGGCAGGACGACGGACTGCGCATCGCCAATCTCCTTCCATCCGCTGGGCGGCGCGAGGCAGGTCCAAATGTTTGCGACCGGGTCATAGATGGCGCCCTGGTCGGTCTCAACCTCGCCACTGCCATCGTGTAAAAGATAATCATAGTTGTAATTGTATTCGCCGCCGATCAGAACGAACCGCCCGTCAGGCAGCACGGCCGAGGCGTAGTAGAGTGGAGAGTAAACGGTATCCGCGGACGCGCCCGGAAAACCGTTGGGGCAAGGTCCCGGCGACGCCACTTGGCTCCAGGTCCCGTTGATATAGCTGCCGGTGTTATCAGGGGTAAGCTTCCACCAGCCGACGGCGGTCAGGTTGCCATCCTGGGCCAACACCGTCCCGTCGGTGAGCAGGAACATGCTGTTTGGGGAAAAGGCGGGATTGTTCAGATAAGGCTGATCGTTCAATGGCGTCCAGACACCGGAGGTCACGCCGACGCCGCCCGGGACCGTCGCCGAGGCGGATGAAGGTGCGACCGGCTGCGGACCGGGCTGCCAGGCGGGAGCGCCAACCGGACGAGACGGAGGCTGATGGACAGGAGACGGCTGCGGCAATTGCGCCTGGACGACGCGCGGCGCGGTCATAGATGTGAGAGCTGAAATCGCGAATGCAACCGCGCCCAAGATCGCGATCGTGCCGATCCGTACTTTCCCCCAAGACTCTTTCATCTGCTCCCCCCTATTTAATGCGCGTCCTCCGCAAAAGGCTTCTTAGTTCTTGCGAACTAAGATAACTTTTCCTGATCTCAATCGCTCGTGCAAGAGTCTCCTGGTGGTACGCGGCGTATAATCGCGCGTATCCATAAAAACGGGCCGTTTAACTAGTAAAACGACGCGCCGGCAGCGGCGAGTGTTTCCCGCGCAACGTGCCAACACGACTCGGTCAGGGGTGCGGAGCTGGCGGCGATGCGGCGGGGTTGGCGCCGAGCTCGGGCGCTTCGGCGACGGAATCGCCGCCGCCGAACAGGACGGTCTCCACG
>JBAWCX010000018.1:0-6448 GCA_049590495.1 Binatus sp. (SeqCode) | reverse complement strand
CCTTAACGCCGATTTGGCCGTAGGTCGTGCGCGCTTCGGCAAATCCGTACGCAACATCAGCGCGGAGAGTCTGCAGCGGCACGCGACCCTCGCGATACCATTCCTGGCGCGCGATTTCCGCGCCGCCGAGGCGTCCCGCGACGTGGACTTTCACACCCTGCGCGCCCATCCGCATCGCGCGCGTGACGGCTTCTTTCATCGCGCGACGGAATGCGACGCGGCGTTCGAGCTGGAGCGCGATATTCTCGGCGACGAGCTGCGGGTCTAGGTCGGGGCGGCGCACCTCGTGGATATTGATAAACGAGTCGCGCCCTTTCATCAGCTTCTGGATGTCGACTTTCAGCTTGTCGATTTCCGCGCCCTTCTTGCCGATGACGATGCCGGGGCGCGCCGTGTAAATATTTATCTTGGCCTTGTTGGCCATCCGCTCGATTTCAATGCGCGAGATGCCGGCGTGGTAGAGCCGCTTCTTGATGAAATCGCGCAGCTTCAAATCCTCGTGCAGCAACTTGGCGTAGTCGTGGCTCGCGTACCATCGTGAGTCCCAGCTCTCGATGATACCGAGGCGAAAACCGCGCGGATGTACTTTCTGTCCCATCTGAGACCTCAGGACGCCCGCTCGTCCACGATTACCGTGAGATGGCTGGTGCGTTTATGGATCGGCGTCGCATGCATATGCGCGCGCGTGAGCGATCGCTTCCAGGTCGGCCCGGTGTCGGCGGTCGCGCGTTTTACGAACAACTTGTCCTCGTCGACGTTCTGCTGATCGCGTGCGTTGGCAATTGCGGCGAGCAGCGTCTTCGAGACGAACCGCGCCGCCTTCTTGGGCGTGAACTCGAGAATCGACAGCGCCTGATCGACCTTCTTGCCCGCGATCAACTCGCACACAAGCTTGAGCTTGCGCGGCGAAATTCTGATGAAGCGGGTTCGCGATACGGATTCCATGACTCTTACAACTTCCCCGCTTACGCCTTGGCCGCCGGTGCGGGCGCGGCCGGTGCGGACGGAATGGCAGCAGACTTCACTTCGCCCTTGCGATCGCCGGCATGACCGTGAAACGTGCGCGTCGGCGAGAATTCGCCGAGCTTATGGCCGACCATGTTTTCGGTGCAGTACACCGGGATGAATTTGTGACCGTTGTGGACGGCGAAGGTCAGCGCGATCATGTCGGGGGTGATCATCGAGCGCCGCGACCAGGTCTTGATGATGCGCTTGTCGCCCGAGGCCGACGCGTTGGTGACTTTCTTCAGCAGATGCCCGTCGACGAACGGACCTTTTTTTAGTGACCTGGCCATAACTATTAATGCTTCCCGCGCGGCCGCCGGCTGACGATCAGGTTGTCCGACGGCTGCTTCTTGCGCGTCTTGTATCCCTTGGCGGGCGTACCCCACGGCGACTGGGGATGGTTTCCTTTCGACTTGCCCTCGCCACCGCCGTGCGGATGATCGACGGGGTTCATCGCGACTCCACGCACATGACCGCGCTTGCCGAGCCATCGCGAGCGCCCGGCCTTGCCGATAGAAATATTTTCGTGGTCAAGATTGCCGACCTGGCCGATAGTGGCGCGGCAATCCGCCTGCACCATCCGCTGCTCTCCCGAGGGCAGCTTGAGGAGCGCCATCTTGCCCTCTTTCGCCATCAACTGCGCCTGCACGCCCGCGCCGCGCGCGAGCTTGGCGCCGGCTCCCGGCTTCATCTCGATTGCATGAACGACGGTGCCGAGCGGGATGTTCTTGAGCATCAGGGCATTGCCGGGCTTGATGTCGGCGTTCTCGCCCGACTCGACCTTGGCGCCGACCTTGAGCCCGTCGGGCGCGAGGATGTAAGTCTTCACGCCGTCAGCATAGTGGAGCAGCGCGATATTGGCAGAGCGATTGGGATCGTACTCGAGCGCGGCGACGACGGCCGGAATCCCGTCGCGATTGCGCTTGAAATCGATCAGGCGCAGACGGCGCTTATGCCCACCGCCGCGATGACGCGAGGTCATGCGTCCGCGATTGTTGCGTCCGCCAGTGCGCTTGACTGGGACCAGCAAACTCTTTTCAGGCTCTTTCTTCGTGAGCTCCGAAAAGTCTGCTATCTGCATAAAGCGCTGCCCGGGCGTGCGCGGATTGAGTTGAATCACTGCCATCGTCTTATAGGCCTTCGAAGAATTCGATCTTGTCGCCTTCCTTCAGGGTTACGTAAGCCTTCTTCCAGTCGTTCTGGCGGCCCTTGATTGCGCCTTTTTTCCGTTCCTTGCCCATGAAGTTCGAAGTGCGGACCTTGAGGACGGTGACATGGAACAGATGCTCGACGGCCTCGCGAATCTGGTCCTTGCTGGTGCCGGGACGCACGCGGAACAGCACCTGGCCGGCCTTTTCGTTGGCCATGGTGCCCTTCTCGGTGATGATGGGCGCGAGAATCAGGCTCTCGGGACTACTCATTTGGTTTCTCCCGCAAACCGCGCTTCGATCGCCTTGGCGGTCTGAGTGGTCATCACGAGTTCCCGGTAATTGAGCACGTCGTAAACGTTGAGGCCTTCGACGGCGAGCACTTTGTGGGCGGCGAGATTGCGCGCGGCGAGCAGGAACTTGCCGTCGGCTTCTCCCGTCACTATCAGCGCATGCTCGACGCCGAGCTTGCCGAGCGCGGCCTTGGCGGCCTTGGTCTTCGGCTCAGGCAGGTCGAGAGACTCGACGACGAACAGCCTGCCGTTTTTGGCGCGATCGGAAATCGCCAGGCACAAAGCGGCGCGCCAGGCTTTTTTGGGCATCTTGTACGAATAGTCGCGCGGCTGCGGACCGAAGATGGTTCCACCATGACGCCAGATTGGCGACCGCGTCGAGCCTGCGCGCGCGCGTCCGGTGCCCTTCTGCCGCCACGGCTTGCGGCCGCCGCCGGAGATGAGTCCCTTGGGCTTGGTGGATGCCGTTCCGGAGCGCCGATTGGCAAGCTGCATGCGGACCGCTTCGTGCAGCAGCGACAAGTCGCCGTCGCGGCCGAAGACTGCGCCCGCCACTTCCAGCTCGCCGACTTTTTCGTGCGACGCCGAGTACAGCGGCAGCTTGACCGACGATGCCGATGGTTTTTCTTTGCGCTCAGGCACTGACCGTCACCTTTACATTCGAGCGGCGGCGCGGACGGGCCGCATGATGGACGACGAGCAAAGCGCCGTCGGGTCCGGGCACCGCGCCCGACACGACTACCGCGTTGTCGTCGGCAAGAATCTCGAGCACTTCGAGATTGAGGATCGAGGCGGTCGCATTGCCCATCTGTCCCGCCATTCTCATCCCTTTGCGCACGCGCCCGGGATAGGAGCGATTACCGATCGAGCCGCCGTGGCGGAAATATTCGTGAGTGCCGTGAGAGCCGGGGAAGCCGGAAAAATGGTGGCGCTTGATGACGCCGGCGTAGCCGTGGCCCTTGGACACTCCGGTTACGTCGACCTGGTCGCCGACCTTGAAGACGTCGGCAGCCGCGATCGGCTGTCCGAGAGTCAGCTCGCCTTCGCCGCGGCGTTCGAACTCGCCCGACCGGACTCCGGCCGCGATTTTGGCCTTGGCGAAATGGCCGCATTCGCCGCCGGTCACGCGAGTGAGCTTCTTTTTGCCGAAAGTTACCTGCACGGCTTCGTAGCCGTCAGTCGCCGCGGTCTTGACCTGCGAGACGGTGCATGGCCCGAGCGTCAACACGGTGGCGGCGCGCACGCGGCCATTGGCGTCGGTCATCTGGGTCATCCCGATTTTTTTTCCAATCAATCCAGTCAGCATCGGCCCTACTCGAGCTTGATTTCGACGTCCACGCCCGCGGCCAGGTCGAGCTTGCCCAGCGCGTCGATGGTCTGCTGGGTCGGCTCGAGGACGTCGAGCAGCCGTTTATGAGTCCGTATCTCAAAATGCTCGCGCGATTTCTTGTCGACGTGCGGCGAGCGATTAACGGTGAAGCGCTCTATGCGGGTCGGCAGCGGAATCGGACCGGCCACGCGGCCGCCGGTGCGCCGGATGGTATCCACGATTTCGCGCACCGACTGATCGAGCAGGCGGTAGTCGTACGCCTTGAGGCGTATGCGTATCTTGTCGTTCATCTAAAAACCGCGCCCGATTCGTTCAGCGCTCCGCTCCCGTCTCCGCTCGATTGCGCACCTTGGTTCGGTGTCAGTTACTTCAAAATTTTCGAAACGACGCCGGCGCCGACCGTGCGGCCACCCTCGCGGATGGTGAAGCGCAAGCCTTCGTCCATCGCGACCGGCGTGATCAGCTCGCCAACTATCTTGATGTTGTCGCCCGGCATGACCATCTCGGTGCCCTCGGGCAGCGTCAGCACTCCGGTCACGTCGGTGGTGCGGAAATAGAACTGCGGGCGATAGCCGGTGAAGAACGGAGTGTGCCGGCCACCTTCGTCCTTGGTCAGGATGTACGCCGACGCTTCGAAGTTGGTGTGCGGCGTGATCGAGCCGGGCTTCGCGAGCACCTGTCCGCGCTCGACGTCTTCGCGCTTGAGGCCGCGCAGCAGCACGCCGATATTGTCGCCGGCCTGGCCCTCGTCGAGCAGCTTGCGGAACATCTCGACGCCAGTGACGACGGTCTTGGAGGTGTCCTTGAAGCCGACGATTTCGACTTCCTCGCCGACTTTCACTTTGCCCTTGTCGACGCGGCCGGTGACGACGGTGCCGCGGCCGGAGATCGAGAACACGTCTTCGACCGGCATCAGGAACGGCTTTTCAGTCTCGCGCGCCGGCTGCGGGATGTAGCTGTCGACGGCGTCCATCAGCTCCATGATTGGCTTCCAATCGTCGCCGTCCTTGTCAGCATTGAGCGCCTTCAAAGCGCTGCCGCGGATAACGGGCACCTCGTCGCCCTTGTACTTGTACTTGGTCAGCAGGTCGCGGACTTCGAGCTCGACCAGGTCGAGCAGCTCGGGATCGTCGACCATGTCGACCTTGTTCATGAACACCACGATCGAAGGCACGCCCGACTGGTAGGCGAGCAGGATATGCTCGCGGGTCTGCGGCATCGGGCCGTCGTTGGCGCCGACCACGAGAATGGCGCCGTCCATCTGCGCGGCGCCGGTGATCATGTTCTTGATGTAGTCGGCGTGACCGGGGCAATCGACGTGCGCGTAGTGGCGCTTCATGGTCTCGTATTCGACGTGCGCGATCGAAATCGTGATGCCGCGCTCTTTTTCTTCGGGCGCCTTGTCGATCTGATCGAAGGCGGTGAAGGTGGCGAGCTTCTTCGACGCGAGCACCTTGGTAATCGCGGCGGTCAAAGTTGTCGTGCCGTGATCGATATGACCGATAGTGCCGACGTTGGCGTGCGGCTTGGTCCGTTCAAATTTAGCTTTTCCCATGACGTAACCTCCGATTGAGCGCGTTGCTCATGAGTCGTTAAGCGCGCTTCTTTTCCTTGCCGTTGCCGCTGAGCGCCATCAACTCATCAAGAATATTTTTTGGCACGGGTTCATACGCGCCGAACTGCATCGTGTAAGTCGCGCGGCCCTGGGTCATCGAGCGCAGCCGCGTGGCATAGCCGAACATCGTGGCGAGCGGGACGCGGGCCTCGATGACCTGCGCGCCGGCGCGATTTTCCATGTCGAGAATCTTGCCGCGCCGCCCGCTCAAGTCGCCGATGACCTCGCCCATGAACTCCTGCGGCGTGACGGCCTCGACCTCCATGACGGGCTCGAGCAGAATCGGCTCGGCGCGCTCGCAAGCTTCCTTGAAAGCCATCGAGCCTGCGATTTTGAACGCGAGCTCCGACGAGTCCACGTCATGTTCCTTGCCGTCGATTACGATTGCCTTGACGTCGACCATCGGATAGCCGAGCACGACGCCGTTCTCCATCGCTTCTTTGACTCCGGCTTCGATTGCCGGAATGAAATTGCGCGAGATCGAACCGCCCTTGGTGCCGTCTTCGAACTCGAAGCCGCCGCCCTTGGGGAGCGGCTCGATGCGGAGCTCGACCACGGCGAATTGTCCGTGACCGCCGCTCTGGCGGACCAGCTTGCCCTCGGCCTCCGAGACGCGCCTGATGGTCTCGCGGTAGGCGACTTGGGGCTTGCCGATATTGGCGTCGACTTTGAACTCGCGCAGCATCCGATCGACGATTATTTCGAGATGCAGCTCGCCCATCCCGGAAATCAGGGTCTGCGAAGTTTCCTTGTTGACGCTGACGCGGAACGACGGGTCTTCCTTGGCGAGCTTCTGCAGCGCCTCGCCGAGCTTCTCCTGGTCGGCCTTGGTCTTGGGCTCGATTGCGATCTGGATGACCGGCTCGGGGAACTCGATCGATTCGAGCACAATCGGCGCGGCGGGGTCGCAGAGCGTGTCTCCGGTGGTGGTATCGCGAAGGCCGACCGCGCAGATGTCGCCGGCGTAAACTTCGGTGATATCTTCGCGCTTGTTCGCATGCATCTTGAGCATCCTGCCTATTCGTTCGCGCTTTCCGCGCGTCGAATTGAGCAGCGA
>JBAWCX010000017.1:0-9784 GCA_049590495.1 Binatus sp. (SeqCode) | reverse complement strand
TCTCGTTTCAGCCGAGCAAAAATTAGTGCAGAAGCGGTAGATTTGAGTGCGGTTAATGATTACGATCGCCATTATAAGATAGCTGCGAACAACTAACTCGACGGACCAGGGCACTCGGCCGGGCCGCCAGGAGGAATCAAGATGCGAAATGTTTATGTTCTCGGAACCGGGATGATCAAATTTGGTCGCTATCCCGACAAGACTGTTCCGGAACTCGGCGGCCAGGCGGCGATCCTCGCGCTCAAGGATGCGGGAATCGGAATCAAGGACGTCGAGATGTTCGCCTGCGGAAATCTCTACCAGTCCAACGCGATGGTCGGGCAGAGAATCCTGCAGCAAATCGGCCAGACCGGAATCCCCGTAATCAACGTTTCGAACGCATGCGCCACCGGCTCGACGGCGTTTCGCGAGGCGTACATGTCGGTCGCGTCCGGGATGTATGACATCTCGATGGCGGTCGGCGTCGAGCAGATGGGCAAGCAGGGCCTGCTCGGCGGCGCCGGCGGCGGAGATCCCGCGTACTCGACCGAGGGCAAGGTGGGCTCGGGCCTGATGCCCGCAGTCTTTGGTCAGGCGGGCATCGAGCACATGCGCAAGTACGGCACGAAGATGGAGCACTTCGCAAAAATCTCGGTGAAGTCGCACAAGCATGCGACCAAGAATCCGTTCTCGCAGTATCGCAACGAAGTCTCGCTCGAAGACGTGATGAATGCGCGCATGGTCGCGTATCCCAACACTCTTTATATGTGCTGCCCGACGGGTGACGGCGCGGCGGCTGCGATTCTCGTCAGCGAGGACAAGGTGAAACAGCTCGCCGGCGGACGCAAGCGTCCCAAGGTGGCGGCCTCGGTGCTCACTTCGGATCCGTGGACCGATCGCGACCTAACGCTGCCCGACGTCAGCACGCTCACGCGGCGCGCGTCGAAACAGGCCTACGAGAAGGCCGGCATCGGGCCCAAGGACATCGCGCTCACCGAGTTGCACGACTGCTTCGCGACCGCGGAGCTAGTTCATTACGAAAACCTCGGACTGTGCGGTGACGGCGAAGCCGGCAAGTTCATCGACTCGGGCGGCGGCGTGCATCCGAGCCTCGGCGGCCACGATCCGGTCAACGTATCGGGCGGATTGCTCTCGAAGGGGCATCCTCTCGGTGCGACCGGCGTCGCGAATATCTGCGAAGTGGTCTGGCACCTGACGCAAGACGATCGCGCGAAAGATCGCCTGGTGCCTAACGCCAAGGCGGGCCAGGCCCACGTGATCGGGCTCGGTTCCGCCTGCACGATTCATATCCTGACGGTATAATTCGGGAACCAACGCCTAATCGGCACTTCGAGAGAGGGCCGCCCAAACAGGCGGCCCTTTTTCTTTCCCTGATGGGCCGATAAATTTGACGACCGGGCTAAATGAAAATGGCGAACCAGGAAAAATCGACGGCTGAACGACTCGGCTACGCGGCGGATGCGCGCGCGCTCATCCTCAATGCCGACGACTTCGGGATGTGCCACGACCAGAACGAAGGCGTCATCACGGGATTGAAGGACGGCGTGTTCACGTCATCGACGATCCTGGTGACCTGCCCCTGGTTCGAGGAGGCGGCTGCCTTCGCACGGAGCAATCCAGCCGCGGATTTGGGCGTGCATCTCACGCTCACCGCCGAATGGGACAGCTACAAATGGGGTCCCGTTTTGGGAGCGCACGCTGTGCCGTCCCTCGTCGATGAGCGCGGGTACCTGTGGCAGACCGTCGCGCAGGTTTACGAGCATGCGCGCCTCGACGAGGCGGAGGCCGAGCTGCGCGCGCAAATCGAAAAGGCGATCGCGGCGGGAATCGACGTGACGCATCTCGACTCGCACATGGGCACGCTGCAACTGCGCGCCGACTATCACGAGATTTACGCGCGGCTTGCCAATGACTATCGCGTGCCGATCCGGCTGGCGTCGCGCCGCCGATTGGGCACCGAGGGGATGGGTGCGATCCTCGATCAGCTCGACGGATTCGGCGTCGTCACTCCCGACCATCTCGTATTTTACGGGCCGTCGTCAGTCGCCGAGACCGACTCCTACTGGACGAATCTCCTTCGCACGCTGAAGCCGGGCGTCACCGAGATTTTGTGTCATCCCGCGCTCGCTCGCGACGAACTGAAGAGCTGCGCGCGCGACGCTTTCCAACGCGAAGCCGATTTCCGGTACTTCACCTCGGACAAGGCGCGCCAACTGATCGCCGATGAAGGCATCAAGCTGGTCGGCTTCCGCAAACTACGAGACCTGATGCGCGGCAACTGATGGAACTGACGCGACTCAGAGGATTTCGGGATCTAATCGGCGCCGACGCGCGTGCGATGAGCCTCGTCGAGGAGCGGGCGCGCGCGATTTTCGAGCGCTATTCGATCAAAGAGATCCGGATTCCGGTGCTCGAGCGCACGCAACTCTACCTGCGCTCGACCGGCGAGACGTCGGACATCGTCGAAAAGCAGATGTACACCTTCACCGATCGCGACGAGGGCGAAACCGTCGTGGCCCTGCGGCCCGAGGGCACGCCCGGTGTCGTGCGCGCCTACGTCGAGGCCGGCTTCGATCGCACCGATCCCGAGCAGCGGCTTTTCTATTCCGGCCCGATGTTCCGTCGCGAACGTCCGCAGAAAGGCCGCTATCGCCAGTTTTTTCAATTCGGCGTCGAGGTGTTCGGCCGCCCCGACGCAGCCTCCGATGCCGAGCTTCTGATAATGATCGATGAGCTTTGCCGCGACCTCAAAGTTCCGTTCACGATGGAAATCAATTCGATCGGCGACCAGAAGTGCCGGCCCGCTTTTCGCTCCGCGCTGGTCGAATGGGGCCGCGCGCATTGGGACGAACTCGACGATGACTGCCATAACCGCATCGATCGCAATCCGCTGCGTCTGCTCGACTGCAAGAAAGACGCGAAGGTCACGGAGTCGGCGCCCAACAGCCTCGATTACCTTTGCGAGGAATGCCGCGCGCACTTCGACACCGTTCAGGAGCTGCTCACCGCCGCCAGGGTTCAGTTCGTCGTCAATCCGCGCATGGTGCGGGGCCTGGACTACTACACGCGCACCGCGTTCGAGGTGATGGCGGGCGGTCTCGGCGCGCAGAGCACTGTGGTCGCGGGAGGACGATACGACGGGCTGGTCGAGACGATGGGCGGCGCGCCGGTTGCGGGAATCGGTTTCGCGATCGGCGTCGATCGGATGGCGTTGGCTCTGGAGGCCGCCGGGCTGGCGCCGACGGCTGCGCCGGATGCCGCGATAATCGCGATGGGCCCGGCCGCTACGCGCCATGCGATCGTCGTGGCGCGCGATTTGCGGGCGGCGAACCTGAATGTCGAGATGCTTTCGCCCGAGCGTAAGATGAAGGCGTTGCTCGCGCGCGCGACGAAAATTGACGCTCGCTTTGCGGTGATAATCGGCGACGACGAACTCGCCCGCGGCGTCGTGCAGTTGCGCGACCTGAAACAAAGCACGCAGCGCGAAGTCGCGGTGGCGGAAGCCGCCCGCGCGATCGCGGATGCGCGTAAAGAGTGACTGTTTCTTGAGCCTCGAGGCACAGGTATCCTTCGACGATCAACTGGAATACCAACTGTGACGGTTAATGTCGAAAACTGAGCAATATTCTCCGCTGCCGCCGTGGCCGCGAACCGACTACTGCGGCGCGATTCGCGCCACCGACGTTGGCCGCGAGGTTGCGCTGTGGGGATGGGTCCAGACCCGGCGCGATCATGGCGGTCTTATCTTCATCGATCTTCGCGACCGCGACGGAATCGTGCAGCTGGTGCTGAATCCCGCGCACAGCAGCCAAGCGCACGAGGCCGCCGGCGACACGCGCTCCGAGTTCTACATCGCGGTCAAGGGTAAGGTCGTCCGCCGCGCCGAGGGGACTGTCAACGCCGAGCTTCCGAGCGGCGAAATCGAGGTGCTGGTCAGCGCATTCGAGATTCTGAGCGGGTCGGCGCCGATGCCGTTTCAGATTGCCGACGGTGACGCGACCGCCGAGGAGATCCGCCTCAAGTACCGCTATCTCGATCTGCGCCGCCCCGAGATGCAGCGCAATCTGCGCCGGCGCCATCAGGCGTTGCAGGCGGTGCGCAGCCATCTGGACCAGAACGGATTCATCGAGGTCGAGACGCCGATACTTTTCAAATCGACGCCCGAAGGTGCGCGCGATTACCTGGTGCCGAGCCGCGTGAATCCCGGGAAGTTCTACGCGCTGCCGCAATCGCCGCAGTTGCTGAAGCAGATCCTGATGATCGGCGGCTTCGATCGCTATTACCAGATCGCCAGATGCTTTCGCGACGAGGATTTGCGCGCGAATCGCCAGCCCGAGTTCAGCCAGATCGATATCGAGATGACCTGTCCGCGGCCTGAGGATATCCAATCGATCGCCGAGGGAATGATCGCGGCGGTTTATCGGAGCGTGCTCGATATTGACGTCAAGCCGCCGTTTCCGCGGATGCAGTACGCCGAGGCGATCGAGCGTTTCGGCATCGACAAGCCTGACCTGCGCTTCGCGATGGAGCTGAAGAATCTCACGGCCGCTTTCGCCGGAACTTCGTTCAAAGTATTCGCGGAAATTCTCGCGCGCGGCGAATCCGTGTATGGAATCAACGTCACCGGCGATCACGCGCTGAGCCGCCGCGAGCTCGACGAGCTTACAGAGTCGGTGAAATCACGCCATACGATGGGCCTGGCGTGGATTAAAGTGGGCGAAGGCGGCGGATGGCAGGGACCGATCGCCAAGTACTTGAGCGACGGCGAGCGAGCTGCGGCAACCGCCACGTCAGCTCTGAAAGCTGGCGACACGATGCTGATGGTCGCGGGACAGCCCGACAAGGTACGCCCGGTCCTCGGCGACATCCGCTTGCAGCTCGCCACGAAATTCGGCCTCGACAAATCCGACGAGCTCAAGTTTTTGTGGGTCGTCGATTTTCCGATGTTCGACTACAGCGCCGAGGACAAGCGCATGGTGTCGGTGAACCATCCCTTCACCGCGCCGAATCCCGACGACCTCGCGATGCTCGAATCCGCGCCGCTCAAAGCTCGCGCGCTCGCGTACGACATGGTGCTCAACGGCCAGGAACTGGGCGGCGGCTCGATTCGTATCCATAGCCGCGAGCTTCAATTGAAGGTATTTGAATTATTGGGGCTGACGCGCGAGGAGGCCGTCGACCGCTTCGGCTTTTTGCTCGACGCGCTCAAGTACGGCGCGCCGCCCCATGGCGGAATCGCTTTTGGAGTCGATCGGATTTGCATGATGCTTTGCGGCACAGACTCGTTGCGCGACGTGATTGCGTTCCCCAAGACGCAGAAGGCGGTCGACCCGATGAGCGGCGCGCCGTCGGAAGTCGATCCGCGCCAGCTCAAGGAACTGTCGATCAAGGTGACGTCATGAAAATTAGTTGGACGTCGGGGTGTGCGCGATTGGTGCTCGCGGCTGCCGCGCTGTGGCTGGCGCCGGGATGCACCACGCTCGCGGCGGACGCGGTCAATTCCACGACTGGCGCCGTGAGCGACGCGATCAATCAGCGCGACGTGAAGTCGCATGCGGTGCGCTCGATTAAAACTCTCACTATCAATCGTGTCGCGGTGATGCCGTTGGTCGAGGCCGTTCCAGGCGGGGAAGATATGGCTCCAGGAGCCGCCGAGGCGATTACCGCCGAGCTATATAGCCAGGTCGCGATGGCCGGCGGATGGGATCCGATCCCGGCGCAGGACGTCGACGAAGCCATGCAGAAATTGCCGCCGACTACAATCGCCAACCTCGATCAAAACGCGCTCCAGCTCGGCCATGACGTATCGGCCGACGGCGTGATCTACGGCACCGTCGAACGCTACAAGGAACGCGTCGGCATGGATTACTCGGCGGCAAGTCCGGCCTCGGTGTCGTTCTCGCTCAAGTTCGTCGATCTCAAGAGCAAGCAAGTCGTGTGGACGGCGAAGTTCGCCAAAACGCAAGCGGCTTTGAGCCAGAATCTGTTCGATCTCGCAAATTTCGTGCAGCGTTCAGGACGCTGGGTGCGCGCTCATGAGATCGCGCAAGAAGGCGCGAAGGAAGCGGTCGCCGATCTTCACGGCGATCTCAACCTGTCGCAAAACGTCAAGCGCTTCGAGACCGGCAGCTACGGCGAACTCAAATCCGGACAGCAACGCTACAACACCGGGCCGCAGGGAATCTACTAGGAAGGGGAAATCACTTTATTTGATGTGAAACCCCTCCTAGGTTTCACACCTCCTTGGGCAGGGGTGACCCCTGCACCCAGTACTAAGAGCTCCGTTACTTCCACGGCGAGTGCGGCTTCATCTTGAGCGCTTGCGCGACCGCGCGATGCACGACGTGACCGTCGAAGGTATTCAGTCCGTGGCGAATGGCGTGATTTTGCAGGCCCGCGTCGAGAATCCCGCGATCTGCGATCTCGAGCGCATACGTCAGCGTCGCGTTGGTGAGCGCGTAGGTCGATGTGTGCGGCACCATCGCAGGCATATTCGTCACGCAGTAGTGCACGACGCCGTTGCGGATGAACGTCGGCCGCGCGTGCGTCGTCGGCGCCGAGGTCTCCGCGATTCCACCTTGATCGATCGACAGATCCACGATTGCCGCCCCAGGACGCATCCGCGCAACCATCTTCGCGCTCAGCAGCCGTGGTGCGCGCGCGCCCGCGACCAGCACCGCGCCGATCACCAGGTCGCAGTTGGTGACTTCCTCGTCCAGCGTCGCGCGATTCGACATCACGGTGGTCACGCGCCCGCCGAGCAGGTCGCTCAAGTAGCGCAGCCGGGTTGGATTGATATCCATGATCGTCACTTCGGCGCCGACGCCCGCTGCCACTCGGCATGCGTTGAGTCCCGCGATCCCGCCGCCGAGCACGACGACCTTGCCCGGCCGCACTCCCGACGCTCCGCTGAGCAGCACGCCGCGTCCGCCGCTGCGCGCCTGCAGGCACCATGAGCCGGCCTGGATTGCGAGGCGGCCCGCGACTTCGCTCATCGGCGCGAGCAGCGGCAGGCTCGAGTCCTCGAGCTGAATCGTTTCGTAGCCAACCGCCGTCACGCGGCGGCGAAGCAACTCGCGCGACAAACGACGATCCGCGGCGAGATGAAGATACGTGAAAAGAATCAACCCCGGACGCATCAGCGGATATTCCGGCGGCTGCGGTTCTTTGACCTTCAGGATCATGTCGGCGCGGCGCCACGCGTCGGGCGCTCCGGCGACGATCGACGCGCCCGCCTTGCGATAATCCTTGTCTGCGAATCCGCTGCCGACTCCGGCTCCCGATTGCACCATCACGCGGTGACCGTGCGCGCGCAGCGCCGCCACTCCCGCCGGAGTCAGCGACACGCGCTGCTCATCGGATTTTACTTCGGTGGGAATTCCGACATTCATGCAGATTGGCCCTCCGGCTTTGCGCGATCCGGCTAGCGCTTCGCGCGCGGCTTCGACGATACGGCGCGTAGCAAGCCGCTGGCAATCGCGGGAGACGCGCCGCCTAACGCGATCTACGCGCGACAGTCAAGAGTCATGCGCTCGATCAATCCTGGCGATGGTGCGAATCGGAACTTGACAAAACTCGTGGCGCTGCGCTTCATGAGCATTGAAGCGATCGCGATCGGCTTGGGCGCGGAACGGCCACCAAATGCGCACCGCTCACGATTTCCGGAGGAGTCATGGAGATCCCGCAGGGGCTCAAATATTCGAAAGAGCATGAATGGGTCGCGACCGAAGACAGCGTCGCGACCGTTGGAATCACCGATCACGCGCAGGACCAGTTGGGCGAGATCGTTTACATCGAACTGCCCGCGGTCGGCGACAAGATTAGCAAGGACGATCCGTTCGGCGTCGTCGAGTCGGTCAAGGCCGTCTCGGACATCTACGCGCCGGTCACCGGCACCGTCATCGAGATCAACGAAGACCTGCCCGAGAGCCCCGAAACCGTCAACGAAGATCCGTACGGCGACGGATGGCTGATCAAGGTGAAGATCACGGACATGACCGATCTCGAAGAACTGATGGATGCCGAGGAATACGCGGAGCTGCTCGCGCGCGAAAAGGAATAATCGCGGCGCCGCGATTCAGGCCGGGGGCGCGGAGGTCGCGCCGGAATCGGGAGCGGTCGCGGTCGCGGCCGCCTTCGACACCGCGATTCTAACTTTGCCGGCGCCCGCGGGAGGATCGATCAACACCGTCAGGAACGGCGCCGACGACGACGGCTCCATCGCGAACGCCTTCTGCGGACTCAACGCCTGCGAGAACTCGATTTCGCGCGGCGTCATCTCACCGAGCATCGTTGCCGAGAGTTCGTTGCCGCAATAGACGCTCTGGCTGGCGAGCGGATGCGCGCTGTCGCCAATCAGGTAGGCGTCGATCTTGACCAGATGCAACGGGCGCGGCCCGACGTTCTCCGCGCTGCCGGTGATCACCAACGCGACATGGCCGCCCTTGAGCGTGTAATACTTCGAGCGGACGTCATGCAGCGTCACCAGCATCGCGGGTACAATGGGCCGCGCGAAGTAATCGCTGAGCGGGGACTGGCTGAGAATGCGCGCGCTGGCGGCGGGCTCGTCGCAGATGAGCGCGCTCGCGCCGAGGAAGACGATCGCCACGAAAAAAAACATCGCGAGAAAAAATCCCGACGCATGAGTTCCGCCGGGCGACACCGTGTCGGCGCTGTCGTCGGCCTGCCCAAGCCGGAAGCCTGCGGCCTGCGCTGGCGGCGACGGCGCGAATCGAGGCGCATCGGCAAGCAGCGGAGCAGCCATGCGACGCACCGGAGTGGGCGGGCGCGGCGCCGAGTCGGGCTCGTCGGTCATCGTCGGCGCGTGGCGGGTCGGTTGGGATTCGAATTCAGCCTGTGGCTCGCCCACCTGCCATCCGGCGCCGCGGGGCTCGGGACGCTCGAGCTCATGCTCTGGCGGCGCATCGCCGAATGCTTTGTGCTCGTCGCTGAAATCGAATCGCAAGTTTTCGCCGGTGTCGGCCTTTTGCTCGCGCTCGCCGAAGGGGCGATTGAGCGGATCGTCAGCGTCCGGCTCGTTCCGTTCTCCTTTATTGCGAGCTTCGGGTTCACCGGCCGGCGCCGCAGGCATCTTGCGCTCAACGGGCGCGCTCTGCTGCGGGGTAGATCGCCGCGCGCGAGCCTCCGGCTCAGATGCAATGGTTGGCCGCGGCTCCGCAGCCGGTTCGCGCTTGACGACGTCGCTTTCGACCTGCGACTTGAGCGCGCTTGGCCGCGGCCGCGCGGGTCGGATCGTGCGCGCGGGCTGCGATTCGCTCTCAGCCGCTTGTGGAGCCGGTTTGCGCGGCCTTGCGGGCGCCGGGTCCGCGTTGAACACGTGGCCGCATCGCGAACACTTGAAGGTCGGTGTATCGTCGGGCAGGACCCGCTCGTCAATCCGATAGCGGGTGTGGCAACTGGTGCATTGAATTTCGATCATTCCCCCACCTCACATCCCGGGCTGAAAATTATCATACGGCAAAGGCTCGCGCATCTTTTCGCCGGGAGCATTACGCAATGCGAATAGCGCTCCTGACGCGCCGTTTCGATAGCGCGGGCGGCGGGACCGAGCGCGATCTGATCGTTACGGCGCAAGGACTGCGCGCAGCGGGGCATCAATTGTCGATTTTCGCCGACGAGATCCGCGGCGCGACCGGCGGCTGGGAGGTCCATCGCGTCGGCGCCGGGCCGAGGCTCGGACGTACCATGTCGCTGCTCCGATTCGGATGGACTGCCGCCCCCGCTGCGCGTCGCGCGGGAGCCGACCTGGTGGTGAGCTTCGCGC
>JBAWCX010000016.1:0-6071 GCA_049590495.1 Binatus sp. (SeqCode) | reverse complement strand
TCGTAATAGTCGCCCCCAATGGACCGACCGTGATGTGAATTCATCGGGCGCATCGCGCAGAGCGTTCAGCCAGAAAAGGGGTAGATAGGCGAAGAACCCGGTTAGGTTCGTTGCTCGTTGCGCCTTGCCGGTCATGGGCTGACCTGCGGTATCTAAGAATTCCCAGCGCGGATCGAACGCCTCCCTGTCGGGGTTCCAGGCACAGGTGACCCGCACGGTCACTCCGTTCGTCCCCCCAGGCAGTATGGTCATGACGTCTTCGAGCGCGGCGACCATGTCCGGGTCCCATGCGCCTGATTCTGGCTCCTCGAGAACAATATCGATCGTCACAGGCGGCAGCGTACGGGGATCGCCTTCGTCGTTTATGCGATGGACATCGTGCTCGGTGAATCCCGTCCCCCGCTGGCCCCAACGGCGTGTGAGTACAATCCTAACAGCATCAAGAATAGCTGTCTTTCCCGAGTTGTTCGGGCCAATGAAGACGGTTGTGTCCCCTAGTTCAAGATCAAGAGAATCAATCGAGCGAAAATTGCAAATGCGCAGCCGGGTGATTTTCATTCTCTACACTTGAAACGCCTTCAGCACTTCGTCGCCGCAGTGGTTGATGGATACCGCTTGTTTGCAGCACAAACGCTGGCAAATAAGGACGATATCACGTTTTGCCTTCATCTCATGACCTAAGTTTCCGGATTGTCGGTTTGTTTTTGGCAGCGTCAATGTGTGAACGTGTCTTGACAGAATGGTGTACTGATTCTTGAGATATCGAAATACAGACGGGGACGGATTTCATGCTTCCGGAAGGAAGGCTAAAGTGCGCCGACGTTTAGCGTCCGAGAATTTCCCGCAAGCGCCGCTTCAGCGCCATTTCTGCGGGGCTCCTGGGCGCTGACTCCAGCCAAGTCTGAAAATCCTTAATTCGGACCTGATGCTCGACTTCCGCCGGCTTGATCGTGACTACAACGCTGGCAGAGCTGCTGTTGGGATCGTCACTCCAATCGTGTTCCAGGAAAATGCGGAGCGCTTGAGCCACGGCCTCGAAAAGGCTCTGCGCGGTGACTTGTACCGTATGCTCGACGCCCTACGCGTCCCGGCATGTAACCCTGCATGCTCGAACGGCCATTGGTGCGAAAATAGCAGTTTCGTGTTTTATTCGCTATAATGGGCGCTCATAGAAAGGCAGGTGTCAAGTTTTTTAGCAAGAAAACTTGACATTACTGCCAAGAAACCCTATGTTCCACCTATGAAAACTGTCCCGGAATCCGCTACCGGCGAACACCGAACAACGCGCCTGGTCCTTGAACGGATCGCACGCGGCGGTGAACGCGTGTGGCGGCTGAAAGACTTCGAGGATCTTCCATTTGAGGCCGTCGCCCAGGCTCTGTCACGTCTGACCCGCAAGGGCGAACTCGAGCGTCTCAGCAAAGGCGTCTATTATTGTTCCCGGCAAACTGCCTTCGGGAAGAGCCGCCCTAATCCCGCCTCGATCCAAAAGCTCGCGGCGGAACTGAAGACGTTATTTCCATCCGGAATCGCTGCGGCCAATCTGTTGGGTTTCACAACGCAAATGGGAAAGAGGCCGGAAGTCGCGACCAATTCTGCCAGCTTGCCCAGGAAGCTTCTCGGAAACGGGACAGTGATTCACACTCGTCGACCGCGAGAATGGGCTGGTCTCTCTCAGACGGATGCCGCACTGCTCGACTTCCTGCGCGCACGTGGTAGCGCAAGCGAGTTGACGCCGGAAGAAACGGCTCGAAAGGCCTTGGCCCTGACATCGGAAAAAGGACGTTTTGGTCGCCTGCTTCAAGTGGCCGATTCCGAACCACCGCGAGTGCGGGCGATGCTCGGTGCTCTGGGTCAACAACTCGGACAGGATGAGAAGTCGCTGCGGCGGTTGCGAGAGTCACTGAACCCGTTCTCCCGATTCAATTTCGGCGCGCTGTCGGGATTGCGATACGCCTCCAAGTGGCAAGCGAAGGAAAGAACGCGGCGATGAAGCTGTTTGAACATCAAGAGTTCCAGCAGGCTGTACTTCGGGCCGCGGAGCATTTCCGCGACCGAGGATTGCGGGAAGCTATCATCGAGAAAGACTACTATGTAACCGAGGCGCTCAGGATCATCGCCACGACCGCCGGCAAGCGGGTGATCTTCAAGGGCGGCACGAGTCTGTCGAAGGGATGGAATCTGATCGAGCGATTCTCCGAAGATATCGACATCTTCCTCGATCCTGCGGCCGTCATGCCGGCATTGAGCAAGCGAGAGATCGATCGCGAACTCAAAAGACTTCGCGACGCTGTTGGCGCACATCCTGCGCTTACCTTCGTCAAAGACGAAAGCCGGACGATCGGCGGATTCGGACGGGGCGATCGATTCTCCTACGATCAGCAGTTCGGCGGTGCGGGCGAGGTCGCCAACCGCGTGTTAGTGGAAGCGGGCACCGCCAGCGGTCGCGAACCCACGGAGATGGTCGAGTTGAGATCTTACTTGGGCGAATTCATGAATGAGACCGGCGCATCGCTGGGCGCCGAGGACGAAGGACCCTTTTCCATGCCGCTGCTGCACTTCCGCCGAACTTTTGTCGAGAAGATGTTCGCGATTCACGGCAAGGTGCATCTGCACAAGCGCGACGGCCAACCGATCGGCAGCTATGCCCGCCACTATTACGACCTCTTCCAGCTATCACACCGGCCCGAAGTGCTCGCCATGCTTAAATCCGACGAGTACGGCAGCATCAAGACGGACTACGATCATGTCAGTCGGCGTTATTTTGCAAGAGGTTATTTTCCGCCGGACGAGATGAGCTTCGCCCGGAGCGACGCGCTGTTTCCGCCGCCAGAGTTGGCGGCAGTCATAGGCAGCGAGTACGAGGCGCAGTGCAGGATGCTGTGTTACGGGCGCTATCCGAGTTGGGAGGAGGCGCAGGCTCGCTTTCTGGAAATACGCGAACTGTTGTAAGTCGAATCGGTCCGTGGCGAGGCCGCAAGAGATATGCAGACATCCTGACGTGAGGAGATGCCTTGGGTGGAAAAGATTCCCGTTGGAGAGACGCTGTGTTGAGTTTGACTGACGGTGGAACGGCGCTACGGTGGCGGTGCGGGATGGGAGTAAGCTCTACTGCGCTGGTAAAAAAGAATTGAAGATACGGCACAACGGCTTCTGATATGCCTTCTCGTTCGAGACGCAGGAGGCGGCATCCGAAAACCATCTCCACTCAGGGTCTAACCGGTCAGCGTGGAGTCAACCTGATCGAGCGCGTTGTGCTCGAAATGGGATGTCGTTGGACGCCGAGTGGACCGAACGAAGTCGGTATCGACGGATACATCGAGCTTTTTGATGCAAATTCTCGTCGGCCTCTGGGGCTCACAGTAGGTGTTCAGAGTAAGGCCGTTACCGCGGCAGCTGATAACTCGAAGTTGACTCTTGATTACTGGTGCGACCCGAACGACATCGAGTACTGGCTGAACGGAAACACACCCGTCATATTGGTCGTATCAAGCCCCGCGTCGAACGAGGCCTATTGGGTCTCGATCAAGGGTTACTTCAAGGACTGGACGCCAACTAGCTCGCCGCGCGTGACATTCGTCAAAGAACAACACCGATTCAGCGCGGCGAGCTTTCGTGAGCTCGTGGAAATTGCCGCTCCGAAAGCGGGTCTGTATCTCGCTCCCACGCGGTGCCGGGAGACTCTTTACTCGAATCTGCTTCCGCTAGAGGCTTGTCCTCCTCGCATATTCATTGCGGGAACCGATTGCCCAACGTCGCGCAATGTGTGGTCTCAGCTTCATAAAAGATGGCAGGGGGCAGATGCTGGCTGGGTGTTATGGGAAAAAAAGATCTTTAGCTTTCACGATTTGGGTGAGGAGCCATGGTCCTCAATTTGCGACGCCGGAACTCTTGAGGACTTTCCGACGACTGAGTGGTCTGAGTCCGACGATCTGCAGCGTCGACGCGTGTTCGTGAATCTCCTCAACCAAAGTCTGAAGGCGCAGATCGGTCCCGAAGTTAGGTATTGGCCGCGCGAGAATTGTTACGCAATCGCTGGACCGCCACGCCGGCTGTCGTATCAATCACTGAAACGCCCAAGCAAGATATCTGTGGTGTCACGGTTCACATCAATTGCTGCAGATGGAAGGCAATTTGAGTGGTGGCGGCACATGGCGTTTCGTGGTCAGTTCCGCTTTCTTGAGGATCAGTGGTATCTGGAAGTCACGCCGACCTATCGCTTTACGACTGACGGGTTCGCTCTCGATCGATTCCATGAAGGTCGACTTAAAGGTATCAAGGCGCTCGAAGGAAATCGTGCAGTGCTGAGTCCGGTCCTCTTTTGGGCGGACTATTTGCGGCCCAAGGCATCACTGTTCGATAGTCGTACGCTCGCTCTGCAATTCGGCAGGCCGCTCGCCTTCGGCTGTGATGTTGGAATCGTTGACCGGGCGTGGCTGTCTGATGATCCGGACTTTGCTCGGGACACGGAACTTCAGAGACTCTTGTTTTCCGAGGAAGATGATCTGTGAAGTTGAGCTTCCTTCACGAGCCGGAACTCGAATTCGGCAACGGTGGCACCCACGTCGATATACGACACGGCCTCATGCGATATGGACCGCTCGACTTGGGCGAGACCAGCGCCCCGAGTCAGCTCAAAGTCGGGCTTGTGGGCACCGAGGAGACAATCGCCGCGATTCGGCAGTGGTTCGACCATTGCCGCGGTGGTATCGCCGCGAAGGAGAGCAAGCTTTCGAACCTGTTTCCACCGTTTCCGGGTTTTTCCGAGAGTTCGTCCTTTCATGCATCCTTAGCTTTCCACGAGCGGTGGTGCTCGCCTATTCGACAACGCGAGGTAGATGCCGTGTTGGCACAAGCCGAGGGCGATCAGGCAGTTCGCGAGGCTGTGGGAATATTTCTGGACCACGCCGAGACACTGATCGAAAAAGGCGGTCCGGAGGTGCTGATCTGCGCCCCTCCCAAGGACCTTTTGGCCGCAGTAGATGGCCAACCCGGCGAGAGAGCGGACCCTTCGGACCAAGAAATAGACGAGGGCTCGGAGGCTAGCACCCGCGCCTCAGTTCTGGCGTTCCACGACGTACTCAAGGCAGAAGCCATGAGACTTGGCGTTCCGATTCAGATGGTTCGTCCTTCTACCTATACGGGCGTGCGGAATCGCAAGAAGTCGAAACGCAAGACGGCTACTTCCATACCGCTGCAGGATGAGGCGACGCGTGCCTGGAACATTCACACGGCTCTCTATTACAAAGCCGGAGGAGTTCCGTGGCGGTTGCTCAGGAGCGCAACAGACCTCACGGCCTGCTTTGTAGGCGTAAGCTTCTATCGCTCAATCCAGGGCGACCGCCTCCTCACGAGCGTGGCTCAAGTCTTTAATGAGCGCGGGGAGGGCGTCATCGTAAAAGGGGCTCAAGCTGAGTTGGATAAGGACGATCGGCAACCGCACCTGTCTGAAGATGACGCGCGCTCGCTGTTGAAGCACGCGATCGATGTTTATCGAAGGGAACATAGAACAAGCCCAGCGCGACTGGTGGTTCACAAGACGTCCAAGATGACCGACCACGAGATAAGGGGCTTTCGAGCCGCGGCCGACGAGCATCAAATTGATGTAGCGGACTTGGTCAGCGTGAAACGATCACTTACGCGATTATTCCGTGATGGCACCTATCCGCCGCTTCGAGGAACGTACCTAACGCTTCAGGAGTCGACCGGGCTTCTGTACCTGCGCGGCAGCGTTAATTTTTTCGAGACGTACCCCGGCATGTACGTCCCTCGGCCGCTCGAATTCTCCGCGGCCCACGCGGAGACTCCTCTGGAGCAACTTGCTTGCGAGATGTTGTCTCTTTCAAAACTGAACTGGAACAACACGCAGTTCGATGGCGGAGAACCTATTACCGTTCGCGCAGCGCGACGAGTTGGAGACATTCTGAAATGCGTTCCCGAGGGTGGTGCGGTGCAGCCAAGCTTTCGCTTCTATATGTAGGCGTGCAGGCAAATTCCCGACGTTCAGCGTCGGCCTCAAGCGCTTATCATCGTTACCGTGCTATAGACAGTCTGTCGGAGGGGCCGGGTCT
>JBAWCX010000015.1:0-11459 GCA_049590495.1 Binatus sp. (SeqCode) | reverse complement strand
CAAGATGATCGGGCGCCAGTTCCTCTTCATGGCGCTGTTCATGATGTCGATCGGCGGCCTGATGGCGATGCTGATGCGGTGGGAACTCGCGTTTCCCGAGACCGCGGTCCCCGGATTTCACTGGGTGCCCGAGCCGTTCATGTACGACGGCGCGATCCCGCCAAACACCTACAACGCGATGTTTACGATGCACGCCACCATCATGATCTTCTTCGTGGTGATGCCTATCTTGGTCGGATGCTTCGGCAATTTCCTCATCCCGTTGATGATCGGCGCGCGCGACATGGCGTTCCCCAAGCTGAACATGCTGTCGTTCTGGGTCGGTGCGGTCGCCGGCGTGATCATGCTGTCGTCGTTCTTCGTCACTGGCGGTCCCGCCGCCGCGGGCTGGACCTCGTATGCGCCCCTGAGCGCCGTGCCGATATATACCGGCGTCGATTGGGGCCAGGACTTATGGTGCATCAGCATTATCGTGCTCGGCGCGTCGTCGCTGATGGGCTCGATCAACTACATCACGACGATCATCAACATGCGCACCAAGGGGATGTACTTCTTCCGCATGCCGCTGGTGATCTGGTCGCTGTTTATCACGGCGATTCTGCTGCTGCTCGCGCTGCCGGTGCTGACGACGGCGCTGGCGCTGCTGCTGTTCGATCGCATGGGCGGCACGCATTTCTTTCTGCCCGCAGGCGGCGGCGAGCCGCTCCTGTGGCAGCATCTGTTCTGGTTCTTCGGCCATCCCGAGGTCTACATCATGATTCTGCCCGCGATGGGGATCACCTCGGAAATCATCGCGACGTTTTCGCGCAAGCCCATCTTCGGCTACCGCGCGATGGCCTACGCGATGATCGCGATAGCGTTCCTGTCGTGGATCGTCTGGGGCCATCACATGTTCCAGTCGGGGATGGACCCGGCGCTCGGCAGCAGTTTCATGATCACCACGATGATCATCGGAGTGCCGTCCGCGATTAAAACCTTCAACTGGCTCGGCACCCTCTACAAGGGCAACATCCATTACACCGCCGCGATGATGAACGCGCTGGCGTTCGTCGCGATGTTCGTGATCGGCGGATTGTCGGGAATCTGGATGGCGTCCACGCCCGTGGATATGTACATCCACGATACCTACTTCATCGTCGCGCATATTCACTACGTACTATTCGGCGGTAGCCTGTTCGGGATCTTCGCGGGCATTACCTATTGGTATCCGAAGATGTTCGGTCGCATGATGAGTGAGACGCTCGGCAAGGTTCACTTCTGGATCACGTTCGTGGCGTTCAACTGCACCTTCTTCCCGATGCACATCCTCGGCATGGCCGGACACATGCGCCGCATTTACAATCCTCAGCAGTACGATTTTCTGAAGCCGATCATTCCGATCAACGAATTCATTTCGATCAGCGCCTTCGTGCTCGGCGCCGCGCAGTTCCTGCTTCTGGCCAACATTATCTATAGCTATTACAAGGGCGCGAAGGCTTCCGAGAATCCGTGGAACGCGAATACCCTGGAGTGGACAACGCCTTCGCCACCGCCGCACGGAAACTGGCCCGGACCGGTGCCGGTCGTTTATCGCGGACCGTACGAGTACAGCTCGCCCGAGGTTGCAGAGGATTTTCTGCCGCAATCGCAGTTGATCGAACACTCGACGGCCGCGGCGGATTAGTCAGTCGATTAGCTAGTGATGAATCAGTCGCCAACTGAAGTGGATAAAGCGCGCGGACTGCATCGATTTGCGGTGTTGACCGCGGGCGCCACCTTTTGCCTCATCTTCGTCGGCGGCCTCGTCACTTCGACCGGTTCCGCGCTTGCGGTTCCGGACTGGCCGCTGGCATTCGGCAAACTCATTCCGGCCTGGCAGGGCGGTATCCGTTTCGAATATGGGCATCGCCTCGCCGCCGGAACCGTCGTCATCCTCACGCTCGTTCTGATGGCGTGGGCGTGGCGCGCCGAGCCTCGGCGATGGGTCCGCAAACTCGTCATGCTCGCGTTCGGGCTGATCATCGTGCAGGCCATCCTCGGCGGAATCACCGTCCTGCTCGAATTGCCGCTCGCGATCGCAGTGACGCACGCCGCCACTGCCCAGGCGCTGTTCTGCCTGATGGTGTCGATCGCTATCTTCACCAATCCGCGCTGGGATTCGACCCCGCATGTCGAGGATCCGCCGTCACGAATCTCGCTGCCGGCGCTCGCTGCCGCGACGACCGCCATTATTTATATGCAAATTCTCGTCGGCGCGGTGATGCGGCACATGAGCGCTGGCCTGGTCATCCCTGATTTTCCGCTGTCGTTCGGCTATCTAGTGCCGCCGTATTGGAATGAGTTCATCGCAATTAACTTCGCGCATCGATGCGGTGCGGTAGTCGTGACGGCGATGGTTTTGTGGACGCTCGCGCGCGTGCTGCGGACTCATCGCGAGGTCGTCGCGCTACGCCGCCCAGCGCTCGGGATGTTCCTGCTGCTCGTCGTCCAGATTTGTCTCGGCGCGATCACAATCTGGAGCGGCCGCTCGGTGATCCCGACCACCAGCCACGTTGCGGTCGGCGCCGCGGTCCTCGCGACCAGTCTGACGCTGACGCTTCGCGCCTATCGCATTCTCGGGACGCCCCAGCACGACTATGCGCTCGAGTCGCACGCGAGTTCGCGCGTCCTCAAACGGCAGGTGACCGCATGAGCGCCAAAGTCGCGACTGCCGAATCCGCGCTGACTCTCCCTCGCGGCCACGTGAGCGATTACTTCGAACTGACCAAGCCACGTGTCGTGCTGATGGTTCTGGTCACGACGCTGGCCGGCTTTTATCTCGGTGGACGTGCGGGATTCGACATTACGCTCGCGCTGAATCTGCTGGCGGGCACCGCGCTGGCCGCAGGCGGGACGCTCGCACTCAACGAGTATATCGAGCGCGACACCGACGCGATGATGGATCGCACGCGTCATCGCCCGCTCCCCGACATGCGAATGCGGCCGGCCGAAGCGCTGGTGTTCGGCCTGAGCGCGACGACGGCCGGCCTGGTTTATCTGCTGCTCGCGACGAACCTGCTCTGCACTGCGGTGATTGCCGCGGTCACGATCATTTACCTTGGCGCGTACACTCCGCTTAAGCGCTACACCTGGATGTGTAACATCGTCGGCGCGATCCCCGGCGCTCTGCCGCCCGTAGCGGGATGGGCCGCGGCGCGCGGCGGTCTCGGCTGGGAACCGACGATCCTGTTCGCGATCATGTTCCTGTGGCAGTTGCCGCATACGTTCGCGGTCGCGCGACTCTACCGAATCGATTACGCGCGCGCCGGCATCCACTTGCTTCCGCAAGACAACGCGCGCGGCGGAAATGCGTCGAATCCAATCGTCATCGCCGGGAGCCTTGGACTCATCGCGGTGGCAATCATCCCGACGATGCTTGGCTTTGCCGGAATTACTTACCTGGTTATCGGAGCCGCGCTGGGAATCTGGATGCTGGCGTTCGGAGTCGCGATGGTCCGTTCGCCCGGCAGTTCCAAAGCAGCGCGCCGGTTGCTCCTCGCGTCGTTAGTTTATTTGCCGATCGTATTGTTAGTACTCGTGCTGGATCGCGTGTGAGTAATCGGCATGCCTACTTTGGTGACGCGCGAAGAGCGCAAACAAGAAAACTGGCGGACGCTGAAGATCCTGGTCGGCATCATGGTTTTGTTGGTAGCGATCTCAGTCGTGACGATTATCGTGAAGCATCATTGATATGGCGCCGAGCGTGACAGCCTCGACCGCGAAAGTTCGCCCGTTCGTGGCCCCAATCCGCCGCGGCCGCTCGTCCGACTCGGGCGCGAACGGCGATCAGGTCGAGCGACCGTTCATCAGCAGCGCGATGCTCGCGGTCATGATGATTGTCGCATCGGAGATGATGCTGTTCAGCGGACTCATCGGCACATTTCTGGTCTATCGCATGCAGTCCGCGTTCTGGCCGCCGCCCGCGCTCCCGCGCCTGCCGATCGCGGTCACCTGGGTGAACACTTTCGTATTGCTGTCGAGCGCGCTCACGATGACGCTCGCAGTCCGCGCGGTGCATCGCAGCCGCCAGCGCCTGACGCGCCGCTATCTGCTGGCGACGCTCGCGCTCGGCGTGACGTTTCTCGCCGTGCAGGGCAGCGAATGGGTGCGGCTGGTTGCGCACGGCCTCAAGCTTTCCAGCGGCATGTACGGCGGCACTTTTTATTTGCTGATCGGATGCCACGGTGCGCACGTGACCGCCGGCGTCATCTGGCTCGCATGCGTCGTGTGGTTTGCGATGGGCGGCAGATACAATGCCCGCAACGCCCACGGGATTGAGCTATGCGCCGTGTACTGGTATTTCGTCTGCGCGGTCTGGCCGCTCCTGTTTGGGCTGGTATATCTAATGTAGGTTCGCTTGTCGGGAGAATGTGATGTTGAAGAGTACAAAGCTGAAGGCCGCGGCGATGACGATCGCGAGCGCTGTTGTCGCTGCCGCACCTCGCCTGGCAAACGCGTGCGCGACGTGCGGGCTGTCGGACGGCGATGCCGCGTTCCATGCGTACAAGGCCAGCGTTTTGTTCATGCTGGTGTCGCCCTACGTGGCTTTCGGCGCCATCGGCGGGATTACTTACTTCGCCTATCGGCGTTCAACGCGCGCGGATCGGAAATCAACTACCAAGTAGTCATTTCGAATGAACACTGACTATAGCTATTTGCCCCAAAGAGGATGGTTGCGATGAGCGAGGCTGCCGCAGTAGAGACCCACGAACACGGCGCGATGCAAGCCGACCAGCTCGAACCGTCGCTTACGCCGGGAAATCTCGGCAAGCTCGGGATGTGGTCGTTCCTGGCCGGCGACGCGATGACCTTCGGCGCGGCCATCGCCGCGTACGGCGCGCTTCGCATCGGCAATCCCAACTGGCCGTCACCCGCCGCATTTCTCGGCATCACCACCACCGCGATCATGACGTTCATCCTGATCTGCTCGAGCGTCACGATGGTCGAGGCGCTCGGCGCCATCCAGCACGGCAACATGTCGAAGTATCGCAACTTCATGGCCCTGACCGTTCTCGGTGGCCTCACGTTTCTGGGGATGCAGGCGTTCGAGTGGCATCATCTGCTCGAAATAAAAGGGATGTCGATCAAGGTTGACCTGTTCGACGCGACCTTCTTTCTTCTGACCGGCTTTCACGGCTGTCACGTTTTCGGCGGCGTCGTGTACAACAGCGTGCTGCTGATTCGCGGCATGACCGGCAAGCTGACTCAGCAGAAGGCGAACCTAGTCGAAGTCGCTGGTCTGTACTGGCACTTCGTCGATTTGGTGTGGATCCTGATCTTCACGTTCATCTATCTGATTTAGGTCGCCGTTTTTGCAACGAGTACGGCTGGAGATGAAATTCAAACGATGACTACGCAAGCTGCGATTTCAGGACACGAGGCAGAGCACAGCGGGCCGAACTACATTGCGGTTTTCATCTACCTGTCGGTGCTGACCGCGATCGAGCTGGGCGTGTATGCGATGGGGCTGCCGCAAGTCGCCAAAGTCGGTCTGCTGGTCGCGCTCGCATGGGCGAAAGCGGTGCTGGTCGCGATGTACTTCATGCATCTCGCGATGGAGCGCAGGGCGCTGGCAATCATCGCGATCATCCCGGTGATACTCGTCACGTTTCTATGTTTCATGCTGCTGCCTGATCTGACGACGAGGATGTGGACCAGGTTCGACCATCCGAGGCCGGTGACTGATGCGGCCGAGATGGGCGCGAATCCGGTCGCGCCTCCGCCGATGCAAACGCCATAGCCTGGCGAGCAGGTTGGATTCCTACCATTCGCTGGCGCCGCTGAACGCGTTCCTCAACGGATGCGCCACGGTCCTGCTGCTGGCGGGATTCATCTTCATCAAAAACGGACAGGTGCGGGCGCATCGCGCATGCATGATCACCGCGATGGGATTTTCCGCGGTCTTCCTGACGTCATATCTCGTCTATCACTACAACGTCGGCAACGTGCGCTTCAGCGGCGAAGGATGGGTCCGTTCGCTATATTTCTCGATTCTGATTCCGCACGTAATCCTCGCCGGCGTGATCGTCCCGCTCGCGCTCACGACGATCTGGTTCGCGCTGAAGGGCAACTTCCGCCGTCATCGGCGAATAGCGCGATGGACCTGGCCGCTATGGATGTACGTATCGGTGACAGGCGTGATCGTTTACCTGATGCTGTACCGCATGTACACGCCGATCTATCCGCTGCCGGCAACGGCGATCGCGCAGTCTACCGCGCGCTGAAAAAACAACCCTACAAATAAAACCGGTTCCCCTTCCCACTGTGGGAAGGGGTTAGGGGTTAGGTTCCGCGCGCGCCTCGCGTCACTTGTCACCCTGAGGACCCGAGCAACGCGAGGGGAGGAAGGGCCTCGGACAGCCTCGCGTAAGCGAAGCCGGTACCGGTTCTGAAATCGCGAAGCGGTCCTTTGCCGCTACGCCTGGGCGCTCGGACGGCTCGACACCGCCTGATGCCATCGCGCCAGGTTCTTCTGATTCTCCTGGATCCTGATTCCGGTCGTGCGTCCGAAGTCGATTCCGATCAACGCCGTGATATCCGCAATCGTAAAGCGCGGTCCCGCGATAAATTCGCGATCGGCCAGCACCGTGTCGAGCCACTCGAGCCGTTTGACCGCCGCGTTCTTGCAAACCTCGCCGTATTCCTTCACTTGCGGGATGCGTCCCTTGAAAAAATCGCTGGTGTTGCGGAACGAGCCCGCCGCCATCGACAATACTTCGAATTCCATCCGCCGGTTCCACATCTCGACGACGCCCTTGTCCTTCGCGTCGACGCCCATCAGGCGCGGCTCGGGCTTGACGTCCTCGAAATAGCGGCAAATCGCGACCGACTCCGCGATATGAGTGCCGTCGTCCAGTTCGAGGACCGGTATCCCGCCCATCGGATTGATTTTCAGGAATTCGGGCTTGCGATTGTCGGCGGTCGCAATATTGACCTGCTCGAAGGGAACGTTGTTGATGCCTTTTTCCGCGAGAAAGACGCGCACGCGGCGCGGATTCGGAGCTCCGATGAAATCGTAAATTTTCATAATGGTTGCAATTTAAAACTGTCTGCCGCCGGCGTCAACCCGCAAACTCGTCGCGATCGGTCGGACTGCTCAAGCTTTCGCGCTCGGACGACTCGACACCGACTGGTGCCATCGCGACAAGTTTTTGAGCGCGGGATCCAGCGGAACTCCGGCCGCTTGTGCGGCGAAATCGACTGCGACCTCCGCGGTGATATCTGCGATGGTGAATCGGTCGCCAGCGACGAACGGCTTATTGCCGATTTGCGCGTCGAGCCACTGAAGCTGTTGTTTCGTAGCCTCGCGCTGCGTCTCGCCATACTCCGGCATCTGCTTGAGCCGGGCCTTGAACAGTTCATGGGTATGCTGAAACGCCCGCCCCGCAGCAGAAAACAAGCCCAACTCGACTCTCCGGTTCCACATCTCGATTTCCGCCTGCTCGCGGCTGTTCGTGCCCATCAGGTTGGGCTCCGGATGCAACCCTTCAATGTAGCGGCAGATAGCGACCGACTCGGCCAGATGGCTGCCGTCGTCGAGCTCGAGCACCGGCAGACCGCCCGCGGGATTCTTCGCGAGCATCTCCGGCGTGCGATTTTGGCCGGTGAAAATGTCGACCTGCTCGACCGGAATCTTGAGTCCTTTTTCCGCCACGAAAATTCTGAGCCGCCGCGGATTAGGCGCGAACGCAAAATCATATATTTTCATAATGGTTGCAATCTAAAACTCGCGACGCGTTCGCGTCAACCTTAACATCAGCTCAGCCGCTCACGGTTGTAGGCGAGATAGATCGCGGTGCCGACTGAGCCGATCAACGCGATTGCGAGGTAGATCACGATGAACGGGATCGGTCGCGGCCCCGGCGGCTGCCTGTACCAGAACAGCACCAGGTTGTAGGGGACGTAGAACGCGTAGACGATCGAGAGCGGCAGCACCCACGCTCGCAGGTTCCAGATGCCGTAGGCGTAGGCGAGGAACACGATGCCGAACAGTGGACCGAGTAGCAGGTTGTGTCCGACGCCGTGGAACTTATGTCCGAAGACCACCAGGCCGCCGACTGCCGGATTGTGGGCGAATTGCAGCGCCTTGGTGAAATCGGAAAGCGCGAGCAGGACGAACAGTGCCGTCATCACGGTGAGAAATGTGCCGCGCGACGCGCGAGCGTTGTCATTTGCCATGCGCGGGAAGCTAATCGCGCGCGCAGTGAGATTCAAGCATTGGGCAAGCTGAGTAGATCATCATCAAAACCGGATTCGCGCGGGCATTGCGAGGGCTGCGAGCAAACCTAACCCCTAACCCCTTCCCAATGTGGGAAGGGGAACCGGTCGGCCGGAACGGTTGTGCTCCGGCCGTGGTTTCATCGAGTGAGTTAGCGCTCAACCCTTCAAAAATTTCCGGATCGCGCCGACGAGCGCTTCCTGCTGCTCGTACATCACCATATGGCCCGCGTTCTTGATCAGCTCGAGCTTGCTGTTCTTGATGCGACTCGTGAACTCCTTCGCATAGACCGGTGAAATCAGCTTGTCGTCGTCGCCCCACAGCAGGAGCGTCGGCGCGTGAATGCGATACGCACGCTTCTTGAGGCCGCGATCGGGGATCGGCCACAGAAATTTGCTGGCGGTCGCGAGCCGCTTCACCCGCTCGACGTACATCGTCTCGAGCGCTTTGAAGTCCGACGGTATCGCCGTCATCATCTGCGCCGCCGGCGAGTTGGGATCGTGGAACAGCAGCGGCGCAATCTCGGTGAGCTGCGCGGCAAACAGGTCGGGTATCGGCGTCTCGTCGATCCAGAATCCGGCCGGCGCGATCAGCACGAGCTTCTTCGCGCGATGCACATCGAACGCCGCGACCTCCGCCGCCAGCATCCCACCCATCGAATGGCCGACGATGTTGGCGGTCGGGATGCCGAGTTCGTCCATCAGCTCGTGATAGAACAGCACCGCGTCCGCGATGTCGTCGATATACTCGTTGCCCGTGGACTCGCCGTAGCCGGGAAATTGCGGAGCGTAGACTTTGAAGTGCTTGCCGAGCTCCTCGAGGAACGGCTCGACCGGCATCAGGCCGCCCGCGCCGTGCATGAACAGCATCGGCTCGCCGCTGCCGTAGACCTGCATCTCGAGCGAGAACTTTCCGTTTAGCAGTTTCTGAGTCGTGTTCATTTCGAGCTCCGCACCTCCGCCGTGGCCGACGCCGACGCGCGCACGTTGCCGTTTACTTCGGTCTTCTGGAAATGGACGGGCGCCGGCATCGCGATATCATTTTGCGGCATCCGCTTGGGCGACCACTTGTCTTCGAAGTTGCTCCACAGGTCGCGCATGTGCGGCATGACCTCGGTGGCGAACAGGTTGGTGCTCTTGCGCACCAGTTCCGGCGGCATCGAGCCGATCTGCTGCAGGATCATCAGATGCCCGCAGTTGAGCGACTTCATCGCCTCGCGCAGACGTTCGCGTACCGTCTTGGGCGATCCCGCGATCACGTAACCCTGGTCGAGAAAGTCCTTCCACTTGAGGCCCTCGCGACGCAGCGCCGCCTGGTCGCCGACCTGGCCGAGGACGCCGGCCTTGATCGTCTTCACCGTGCGATAGCCCGGCGCGTCGGCGAAGCCGTTATAAACGTGCAGGCATCGGTTGTAGAAGTAGTCCATGTGCGGCGCGTAGTCCTTCTCCGCCTGCTCGTCGGTCTCCGAAACGGCGACGACCTGTGCGAACCCGAGGCTGTAAGGATTCAGCTCCTTGCCCTTCTTCGCCATCACTTCCCAGTAGCCGTCGGAAACTTTCTTGCCCGCGATATACCCGAAGTAGGAAAGGAAGCTGTACTGGTAGTCGTGGTCGGCGCAGAAGTCGTAGGTCTCGACGGAGCCGCCGCCCGGAATCCAGATCGGCGGACGCGGCTGCTGGATCGGCCTTGGCCACAGGTTGACGTAACGCAGCTTCGTGTACTTGCCGTTGAATGAGAAGACGTCCTTCGATGTCCACGCCTTGATGATGAGGTCGTGAGCTTCGTAGTACTTCTCGCGAATCGTCGCCGGGACCTCGCCATAGCAGAAATTGGTATCCATCGAGGTGCCGACCGGGAATCCCGCGACCAGCCGGCCGCCCGAGATAACGTCGAGCATCGCGAATTCCTCGGCGACGCTAATCGGCGGATTGTACAGCGCGATCGAGTTGCCGAGCACGACCAGGTTGGCGTTGCGCGTGCGCCGCGTGAGCGCGGCCGCCATGATATTCGGCGACGGCATGAGGCCGTACGCGTTCTGATGATGCTCGTTGACGCCCAGCCCGTCGAAACCCATCGCGTCGGCGTATTCGAGCTGATCGAGGTAGTCATTGTAGAGCCGATGCCCGACTTTGGGATCGTACAAGTCGCGCGGGATATCGACCCACACGCTGCGGTACTTCTCCTTGAAGTCTTCCGGCAGGAACCGATACGGCATCAGATGGAACCAGGTAAATTTCATAAACGATTCTCCTTGGTGCTCGTTATCGCCAATCCTCGGCGCTTACGCGGGATTGACGCCGACCTCTCCTAAGTTTGTTTCCGCCTCTTTCACTGAAAGCGCAGCTCCGCGCCCTCGACTACCGTTCGACTCGTCGACCCTCTTCCTCTCTCGATTGCCAAGCGGCTCGTCGACCCTCTTTCCCTCTCCCAATGGGGAGAGGTCGCGCCGCCGCGGCGCGGGTGAGGGACCTTGTACAGCGGGCCCATTTCGCGCGCGACTTAAGATTCTGGTCTTTTTCTTTCTTCGAACGCTCAACTGCGACGCCGCCAGATGCGACTCGAGCGCCTCGTCGACAAAATGCTCCGGATTGAGCCCCGTCACGTCGCGGAAGAAATTACCGTCGCCCATCAGCATGAACGCGCCATTCATGCTGGCCCATACCACCGCCGCGGTCTTCTTCGGGCCCATCGAGTTGGCGATCACCCCGCCTACGAACGCGCGCTGGATAGTACTCTCCCAGAGCCCGAAGAGTTCGTGGCTCAAGTCCGTCACGCGCTGAAAATTGCGCAGTTCGGAGCGCCGTTTGAGACGTTGGTGAAGCTGCGAGAAAACCACCGAATGCTGCGACAGAAAGATTTCGCGCGATTCGCGCAAGTAGTCCAGAAAGGCCGACGCGATGGTCTTCAGTTCGTCGAGCGGGTCCAGTTCCCGCGCGAAAATTTCGAGATAGCGCGCGCGCAGCTGTTCGAGCCGCTCGGCAATGAGATTGAGATACAGATCGTCGCGCGACGAGAAGTAGAGATAGACCGTCCCGACGGCGACTTCGGCCTCGCGCGCGACCATCTCGATCGTCGCGCCCTCAAGCCCATGCTTGGCGAAGACTTTGGATGCGGCCGCGAGGATAGCCTGCCCGCGCGCACGCCGTTCGCGCCGATGCCGCTCTTGAACGCTCATCTATTCCCGCGCAATGAATGGAGATTCATATTCTGAACTCAACCTCAT
>JBAWCX010000014.1:0-3980 GCA_049590495.1 Binatus sp. (SeqCode) | reverse complement strand
GCTTCGTCGCGTGCGAGCCTGATGCTCGACGCGCCGGCCTGAGTCGCAATCTTCACGACGTCGTCGGCATACGTCGTGAGCCCGGCCTCGAGGCCTTCGAGCTCGATGATGAGCACCGCGCCGGCGTCGAGCGGCAGGCCGACGTGGAACGCCTCCTCGACGGCGCGAATGATGAGCTGGTCCATCATTTCGAGGGCGGCCGGCACAATTCCCGACGCGATTATCCTCGACACGGCATGCGTCGCGGTGTCGGCGTCGGGAAACGTGGCGAGGAGAGTGCGATGATTTTCGGGCTCGCGCATCAGTTTAAGCGTTGCGCGCGTGACGATTCCCGTCGTCCCCTCCGCGCCGACGACCGCGCCTACCAAATCGTAGCCGCATCGCTCTTCCGCCGGTCCGCCGAGCTCGACGACCTGGCCGTCGGGCAGAACAAGCTCGAGCGCGAGCACGTGATTGGTGGTCACGCCGTACTTCAAGGTATGCGGACCGCCGGAGTTCTCGGCGATGTTGCCGCCGATCGTGCATGCGACCTGCGACGACGGATCCGGCGCGTAAAGGTATCCTTTCGACTTGACCGCGTTGGTAACGTGCAAGTTGACGACACCGCTCTCGGCGACCACGCGCCGATTGTCGAGATCGATGTCGGCGATCCGATTCATCTTCGAAGTGCAGATCATCGCGGGCGCATTCAGCGGAAGGCATCCGCCGGAAAGTCCGGTGCCCGCACCGCGGGGAACGAAGGCGATCCCGCGGCGATGAAGCGAGGCGAGGACGGCGCTCACCTGCGTGGTCGTGCGTGGTAGCAGCAGCACGTCGGGGGCGCTCTTCTCGACGGTCCATCCGTCGCACTCGTAAACCTTGAGCTCAGTGGCGCGCGAGACGATCCCGCTTTCTCCGAGAATTTCGCGAAGCTCGTCGAGAAGTTTGCGATCGATGGCACTCATTGTTGATGCGACTCTACCACGACCAGTGCTTTTGCGGTTGATCCTTGGCGGTCATAATAGCAAGGTTCGAATTGTTTTCAGGAGAGAGATACCAAGTCGGGTTGCTGTTTCTGGCGCAACTGAAGGAGAAAAGAAGGTGGCGGATTCATTTCCTGAACTCAGGCCTGCGGCGCGGATTCTGCTCGGTCCGGGGCCGTCCAACGTCAATCCGCGCGTGATGAAAGCAATGGCGTCGCCGGTCGTCGGTCACCTCGATCCGGATTTCCTGAAGGTGATGGAGAATATCAAGCGGCTGCTGCGCATCGTGTTCCGCACCAAAAACGAGATCACGTTTCCAGTCTCGGGCACCGGTTCGGCGGGGATGGAAACCGTGATGGCGAATCTCGTCGAAGATGGCGACGAGGTCGTGGTCGGCGTCAACGGCGCGTTCGGCACTCGGATGGCGGAAGTTGCGTCGCGACTCGGCGCGAGGGTCCACAAGGTCGAGGCGCGATGGGGAACGATCGTCGAGCCGGCGCAAGTCGCGGCGGCGCTGAAGGCGGCGAAAAATCCGAAGCTGGTCGCCGTCGTTCATGCCGAGACGTCGACGGGGATACATCAGCCGATCGAGGAAATCGCCGAGCTGGCGCATCGGCACGGCGCGATGATCGCGATCGATGCGGTGACGTCGCTGGCGTGCGTGCCGGTCGAGATCGACGAGTGGGAAATCGACGCCTGTTACAGCTGCACGCAGAAAGGACTCGGCGCGCCGCCCGGCCTGTCGCCGGTGACGTTCAGCGAGCGCGCGATGGAGGCTATCCGCAAGCGCAAAACGAAGTGTCGATCCTGGTACTTCGACGTCGCGCTGATCGAGCAGTACTGGGGGCCGGACCGGCTGTACCATCATACGGCGCCGATCACGATGAACTACGCGCTCTACGAGGCGCTGCGGATCGTGGTTGAGGAAGGGCTGGAGGCGCGATGGCGGCGGCATCGCATCAACGCGGCTGCGTTCCAGGCCGGAGTGCGAGCGATGGGGCTCGAGCTCGCGGCGCAAGAGGGGCACAGGTTGCCGCAGCTCACGACGATCGCGGTGCCGGCTGGAGTCGACGATGTGAAGGTACGGGCGGAGTTGCTGCGGTTGTTCAATATCGAAATTGCGGCCGGGCTCGGACCGCTCAAAGGCAAAATCTGGCGCGTCGGTCTGATGGGCGAAGGCTCGCGGCGCGAAAACGTGATGCTGGCGCTGAACGCGCTCGAAGAAATTCTCGGCGCGATGGGGTTCGAGATCGCGCGGGGCAAGGGGCTGACGGCGGCCGACGATTCTTACAGCGCGGAAGGGACGGGCGCGGGCGAGCCGCCGGTCGGCGATTAGAGGCCGAGCGCGAAGGCGTAGTCATGCGGAAAAGGGAAGGGTAAATCACTTTATTAAAAGTGAAACCCGCGGTGGGTTTCACACTTCCCTCGGCAGGGGTGACCCCTGCACCCAATGTTAAGACTAAGATGCGGGACTTCGTCCCTGTTAGAACTTGTTGGGCGGAAGAGGCGGTCATCCGCGACGCCGCCGGTAGGCCAGGGTTGAACGTTGCCAGCAGACCTAACCCCTAACCAGTCCATGAATTAGCTATTCCAATAGCTATTCTTCCGAATCCTGTGCGTCGCCATTGCCGTTGGTTCCGTTGCCGTTGACGTCATCCTCGTCGCGCTCCGCCATCCCTGCGACCGCGCGGACTCGCTCGTCGCTCTCGAGTCGGACCATGTGCACGCCCTGCGCGTTGCGGCCGGTGATTCGAACGCCCTTGACGGCCAAGCGAATCACCTTGCCACCGTCGGTTATCAGCATCACCTGATCGTCGATGCCGACCTGCCGGACGCTGATCACTTTGCCGGTCTTGTCGGTCACGTTCATCGTGATGACGCCTTTTCCGCCGCGATGCGTGAGGCGGTAGTCCGAGGCGGGCGTGCGTTTGCCGTAGCCGAGTTCCGAAACCGTGAGGAGGGTTTCGTCGTCGCGCACGGTGGACATCGAAACCACTTCGTCTTCGACGAGGGTGACGGTCTTGCCGTCCTTGACGGGCTGCGATTCGAGTTCCATGCCGACGACTCCGCCGGTGGCGCGACCCATCGGGCGCGCTTCTTCTTCCTTGAAACGAATCGCCTGTCCTTCGCGCGTCGAGAGCACGATTTGCTGATTGCCGTCGGTGATTCGCACGTCGACCAGCGTGTCGCCGTCTTCGAGATTGATCGCGATGATTCCGGTCGAGCGAATATTCTCGTACTCGTCGAGCGACGTCTTTTTCACGCGGCCGCGGCCGGTGGAGAAGAAAACGAACTTGGCCGCGGTCTCGCGCGGCACGGGAATAAATGCGGCGAGCGTCTCGTCATTGGCGAGGCTCAGCAGGTTAGCGATCGAGCGTCCCTTGGCGGCGCGGCCGCCCTCGGGCAGTTCGTAGGCCTTGAGCTCGTAGACCTTGCCGGCGCTGGTGAAGAACATCAGGCGGTCGTGGGTCGAGACGCGCTCGAGATGCTCGACGAAGTCCTCTTCGGTGGTGGTCGCGCCGATCTTGCCACGGCCGCCGCGTTTTTGCGTGCGATAGAGCGAGAGCGGGGTGCGCTTGATGTAGCCGCCGTGAGTGACGGTCACGAGTTGATCCTCTTCGACGATGAGATCTTCGACCGAGAACTCGCCCTCTGCTTCGATGATTTGGGTGCGGCGCGGGTCGGCGAATTCTTTTTTGATTTCGTCGAGCTCGCCGGCGATCAGCTTCAGCAATTCCTTTTCGTCAGCGAGAATTTTCTTGTAGCGCGCGATGAGAGCGACGGTTTCCTTGTGCTCGGTTTCGATTTTCTCGCGCTCGAGCGAAGTCAGACGGCGCAGCGTCAGATCGAGGATCGCCTGCGCCTGCAACTGCGACAGGCCGAATTGCTTCATCAGGCCTGAGCGGGCGGTCTCGGCGTCCTTCGATCCGCGAATCAACTTGATCACCGCGTCGAGGTTTTTCAGCGCGATAAGCAGACCGTCGAGGATATGGAGGCGCGCTTCGGCCTCCTTCAACT
>JBAWCX010000013.1:0-14671 GCA_049590495.1 Binatus sp. (SeqCode) | reverse complement strand
GCGGTAGCCAGCTCGCGGCGCGTCGCGCCAACGCGGCGGTCGCGGCGATTTTGCTCCTCGAGGGCTTCCAGAGCGGCCAGCGCCGCGCGCGATTGTGCGTGATGGTCGCGTAGGCGCTTCAACTGGTAGCCGTCGCCGCCGCGATGGTTGTCGAGCGAGGCCTGGGTCTGGGCCGCGCAAGCGCGCGCGATGGCGAGCTCGGCACTGAAATCTTTTAGTTTGAGGTTTAACGGGATTCTGCGCGCGGCGATTCGCGCCTCGGCGAGCGCCGGCGCGTGCCGGAACGCGTCGAACGCGGCACGGCCCATCGCGCGGCCGTGCTGCTCGGCTACTTCGAAGTTACCGCGGCTACGTGGATCGATGTTGCCGGTCGCGCCCTGGATGAAAATTGAGATTGGGCGCGGGCCGGCGGCGGAGGCGGCCGCGGTTTCGATTTCATCCATCGCGAAGCCGGGCCAGTCGCGCGAGTAAAGTAGGTTGTCCTCGCACAGCACGACGCCGTGGCAAGGGTAGTTCATCAGGAATGCGATCGGAGTTCCGTTCGCGCGATATGCACCGAGCATGCCGACTTCGGCGTCGGCGGGTCCGGAGCGATTGGCGGCAAGCTGGATTTGCCGGTGCGGGCGCATCAGGCGGCGATTGATTCCCAGCGTGAATGTGGCGGTGGCGGCGCGGAGGATGGCGGGTTCGAGATTTTTGTTCGCTTGCACGATCGCGGAGGCGATTTTTTCGGGCAGCTCGCGTTCCCACTCCAGGTCGCGGCCTTCACTGGGCTTCGCATCGATGCGCGGCGTCGCGAAAATATTGAAGGCTGGCGCCGAATGAGTATGAGTGGCGCAAATCAGGATCGAGTCGGCGGGGATGCCGGTGATTGCGGCGGCGCGTTCGCGAATGTCGTCGGCGATGCGAGCCCCGACCGCCAGCAGGTCCACGCCGGCGATGGCGACCTTGTTAGCGCCGTCGCTCAGCACGAGCGCTTGCGCGGCTAGGTCGTCGTGCACGCCGGCGTTGCGGCCGACTCGATTGCCGTACCCGAGCATCGCGAGTCCGGCGGGCGGATCGAGCTTTACGCGCGCTGCGCCGGCGTGGAGGGAACTCATTTGAGTTTGGCCGCGGCGAGTTCGTCGGCTCTGGAAGCCACTTTGGCGACTGCGGCGACGATGTCGTCGACGTCGCGGTCGTCGCCGAGGAGGGATTGGTGCGGTATCGAGACGATCGCGTGCTCGAAGAGGCGTTCCGCGACGGGGCAATCGATCGCGATGCTGTCAGGATTTGCGCCGGCGAGTTCGCATGCTTTGCGATAGGCGGCGGACTCGCGCGGGAAGAGTGCGGAGCGATAGACGGGATCGTTGGCGACGCCGCATGGAATGCCTTCGGCGCGAAGTGCGCGTACGAAGCGATTGCGCGACAGGCCGAGCGCGGATTCGTCGACGAGGAAAACAAATACGTAGATGACTTCGCGGGTGAAGCGTGGATCGCGCGCGACCGGGCTCAGTCCCCTGATGGCGGCGAGTCCTTCGCGCAGGCGCGCGGCGGCACGGCTCTTGTGCTCGATCTGCTCGGGCAGGCGCGCCAGTTGCGCGAGCAGAATTCCGCATTGCCATTCCGTCATCCGGTAATTCGCGCCCATCAGCGGGCCCTCGAAGTTGTCGTCCGGGCGCCGACGTCCGCAATTGACGAGCGACTGGCATCGCTGCTCGAGATCGGGATCGTCGGTCGTGATCATTCCGCCTTCGCCCGCGGTCATCGGCTTGGAGGATTGAAAACTGAAGCATCCGAGAGCGCCGTGAGTGCCGACGCCGCGATCGCGGAACCGAGCGCCGGGGACGTGGGCGCAATCCTCGACGAGCGGAATCGAGTGTGCACGCGAAATTGCGGCGAGCGCGTCGAGATCGGCGAGCGACGCGCCGTAGTGGACCGGGATGATGGCCTTGGTGCGGCGCGTGATGAGCCGATTCACCGAGTCGGGATCGATGCATGCGTCGGCGGCGCTGACGTCGGCGAAGACCGGACGCGCCATGCATGCGACGGCGGCGTAGGGTGTCGCGGCGAACGTGATTGCGGGGACGATGACCTCGTCGCCGGCGCCGATTCCGAGCGCTTTGAGTGCGACCTCAAGCGCGCTGGTGCCGGAGGTGGTCGGGATGGCGAAGCGAGCGCCCTGATACGCGGCGAACGCGGCGGCGAACTCGGCGGCTTTGCGATTGGGGCTGGGGTAGCCGCCCCAGCTCGCCGAGGTGAGGACGTCGTCGAGTTGCGCGCGCTCGCGGGCGTCGAAGACGGGCCACGCCGGGAAGGGACGGCTGCGAAGGGGCTGGCCGCCGAGGATTGCAAGGGGGGAAGGCATCGAAGTTAATCTAAACTATTACTTTAAGTGCAAAACCCTCAGCAACCTAACCCCTAACCCTTCCCGCTGCTGGAAGGGGAACAATAGTAGAGATCTATTTGCGGGCTACTTCTTCGAGTCTTGCGATCTCGGGGCGGCCGGCGAGCAGCGCGCCGATTTTTCCGCCGAAGGCTTTCATGTGATCGGTCTTGCCGTGCGCCTCGAGCGCGGCCGCGTCCTGGTAGACCTCGTAGTAAATGAACTCGGTCGGGTCCTTGAGGTTTTTGTGCAGGATGTAAGCGAGGGTGCCGGGCTCCGAGGTTCTCACCGTCGCGATCATTTCCTTGCAAGCGGCTTCGAACTCGGCTTCCTTGCCGGGTTGTACTTTAAGTTTGGCAATCACAGTAATCGGCATCGTGGATCTCCTTGAGGAATCAGATTCAACTACCGTCGTATCCGCACGCGCGCGTTTTTTCAAGGCGAATCGCGGTCCGGTGCGGCAGCTCTTTCATTGCGGCGCGCGGTCGATTAACGGTTAAAAACCAATTGCGGCGAAGCGACGACGAATCGATAAAGGGAGACTGTAAAAGATGCTTGGTTTTGATTTGACCGACGAACAGCGCGAGCTGAAAGAGCTGGCGCATAAGTTTGCCGAGCAGGAAATAATTCCGCGCGCACGCGAATACGACGAGAAAGAAATCTTTCCGGTCGACGTGTGCGAGAAGGCGTTCGCGGCGGGCCTGATGAACTTCGGAGTGCCGAAAGAGATGGGCGGGCCGGGACTCGGCGTGCTCGACACGAGCCTGATCGTCGAGGAACTGAATTACGGATGCGCGGGAATCTCGAACGCAGTGGGAGCCAACGACCTCGCTACGCTGCCAATCCTGATCGCCGGCAACGACGAGCAGAAGCGGACCTACTTGGGGCAGCTGGTGAAGAAGCTGACGTTCTGCGCGTTCGCGATCACGGAGCCGGGCGCGGGCTCGGACGTCGCCGCGATGAGCACGTCGTACCGGCGCGAGGGCGACGAGTTCATCCTGAACGGCACCAAGCATTTCATCTCGAACGGGTCGCGCGCCGACTGGTATGTCACGTTTGCGACCTCGGACAAGCGGCTCAAGCACAAGGGCATCTCGTGCTTCGTGTTTCCGTCGAGCGTGCCGGGAATCGCGCGCAACCGGATGCATGGAAAGCTCGGGCAGCGCGCGGCCGACACCGGCGAAATCTTTTACGAGGACGTGCGGCTACCGGCGAGCGCGCTGGTCGGGCGCGAGGGCGAGGGTTTCAAGTACGCGATGGCGACGTTCGATCACAGCCGGCCGGAGATTGGCGCGATCGCGGTCGGGATTGCGCAGCGCGCACTCGACGAATGCCTCAAGTACTCCAAGCAGCGCCACGCGTTCGGACAGCCGATCGCAAATTTCCAGGCGATCCAGTTCATGATGGCCGACATGGCGATCGAAATCGAAGCGATGCGGCTGCTGACATACAAGGCGGCGTGGTTGGTCGATCGCGGCGAGGGCGCGAATACGATTTCGGCTTACGCCAAGGCATTCAGCGCCGACGCGACGATGCGGATCACGACCGACGCCGTGCAGATCTTCGGCGGCTACGGCTATATGAAGGAATACCCGGTCGAGAAGCTGATGCGCGACGCGAAGCTGCTGCAGATCTACGAAGGCACGTCGCAGATCCAACGCGTCGTCATCGCGCGCAATTTGTTGAAGGAATAAGACTGAAGAACTTTATTTAATGTGAAACCCGCGGTGGGTTTCACACTTCCTACGGCAGGGGTGACCCCTGCACCCGGTATCAATGCGAAGATGCGGGACTTCGTCCCTGTTAGAACTCGTAAGGGGAAGAGTCAGTCCGCGGGGGTTGTCACGGGATGTGGAATCGGTGGGTCCTGGTCGGCTGGCTCGTCGCCGGTTACGGAGCCGATGTAGCCGCCTTGGTGATAGACGTCGACCTGGCCGGTGGTGGGATCGGGAAGCAGATTCCATTCGTCGGGCGGGGGAGGATTGGGATCGGGCGGCATGTAGACGATTGGCTCGCGGGCAGGAGCCGGCGGCGGCGTGGCGGCGCATGAGGCAATCGCGACCGACACGAGCATCGGCAGTGCGGCTCGCGAAATCCAGAACACCTGTCCTCTAGTTCGATTCATGATGCGGCGGAGACTCGCGCGGAGGGGACTACAAATATCTTCTCGCCGGATTGCCGGGATGGCAAGCGGCGCGGTGCGCGCGCTACTTGCGCGGGAGGCCGAGGATTTCGCGAAAGTGGTGGATGGTTTTTTCGAGGCCGGGGCGGAGCGCGGTCTGCGGCTGCCATCCGCCGAGGATTTTTTTTGCGAGCTCGATGTTTGGTTTGCGGCGAACCGGATCGTCGGCGCGCGGCTGCTTGATGACCACTTTCGACGAGCTGCCCGCCAGCTCGATGGCGAGCTTCGCAAGTTCCGCGATTGTGAACTCGTCGGGGTTGCCGATGTTCACCGGGCCGATGTGCGTATCCTGGTTCATCATGCGCACCAGCGCGTCGATGATGTCGTCGACGTAGGCGAACGAACGCGTCGAGTTGCCGTCGCCATAAATTTCGAGATCTTCGCCGCGCAGTGCCGCGACGCAGAAGTTGGAGACCACGCGCCCGTCGTTGATCGCCATCCGCGGGCCGTAAGTGTTGAAGATGCGCACGATGCGGGTGTCGACCTTGTTCTGCCGGTGATAGTCCATCATCAGGCATTCGGCGACGCGCTTGCCCTCGTCGTAGCAGGAGCGCACGCCGATCGGATTGACGTTGCCCCAGTACGATTCGGTCTGCGGATGTTCCTCGGGGTCGCCGTAAACTTCGCTGGTCGAGGTGAGCAGGATGCGCGCGCGCACGCGCTTGGCGAGCCCAAGCATGTTGATGGTCCCCATCACGGAGGTCTTGATGGTCTTCACCGGGTTGTACTGGTAGTGCACGGGCGAGGCAGGGCAGGCGAGGCTGAAGATGCGATCGACTTCGAGCAGGATCGGCTCGACGACGTCGTGGCGGATGAATTCGAAATTGCGGTTGCCGAGCAGGTGCATGATGTTGGCGCGCTTGCCGCTGAAAAAGTTGTCGAGGCAGATGACTTCGTGGCCGTCGTTGAGCAGGCGCTCGCACAGATGAGAGCCGAGGAATCCCGCGCCGCCGGTTACCAGTGTTCGCACCGTTGTTCCCCCCACTCAGCGCCGGTTTTCGCGCGCGATGGCGCGAACGGTTTCGATCACGAAGGCGACGTCGTCGTCGGTCATCGCGGCGTAGATGGGAAGCGACAGGCAGCGGCTGAAGATGTCCTCGGCGACGGGAAAATCGCCGTCGCGATAACCGTACATGCGCTGATAGTAGTGCATCGTGTGCAGCGGGATGCAGTGCACGGAGCATCCGACGCCGCGCTCGCGCAGTATCTCGACGAACTGATTGCGGCCGAGCTTGAGGCGCTCGGGGCGGATGCGCAGCACATAGAGATGCCAGGCGTGCTCGATGCCGGGCTCGGAGTACGCGGGCTGCAGGGTGTCGTCGCCGCGGAAGGCCTCGTTGTAGGCGCGCGCAATTTCGCCGCGGCGACGCATGAAGTCGTCGGCGCGCTTGAGCTGGGCCAGGCCGATGGCGGCGTGCACGTCGGACAGGTTGTACTTGAAACCCATGTCGTGGATTTCGTAGTACCACGAGCCGTTCTTGTCGTAGCGCTTCCACGCGTCCTTGTTCATCCCATGCAAGCTGGCGACGGCGATTTTTTCCGCGAGCGCGTCGTCCTCCGTGGTGATCATGCCGCCCTCGGCGGTGGTGAAATTCTTGGTGGCGTAAAAGCTGAAGCAGGTGAGGTCGCCGATAGTGCCAATTTTCGCCATCCCGCGGCCGTCCATGTGGCGCGCGGAGCCGGCCGCGTGCGCGGCATCCTCGACGACTTTCAAATTGTAGTTGCGCGCGATGTTGAGGATGCGATCCATGTCGCAGGCGTGGCCGGCGAAGTGCACGGGCAGGATCGCGCGGACGCGTTGGTGCGCGCCGCTCTCGAGCGCCTCCTCGATGCGGGCGGGGTTGATGTTGAAGGTGCCGGGATCGACGTCGACGAACACCGGGCGCGCGCCGAGGTAGCCGAGAATCTCCGCGGTCGCCGTGAACGTGAAGGGCGTCGTGATAACCTCGTCGCCGGCGCCGATGCCGAGCGCCCACAGCGACAGATGAAGCGCGCCGGTGCAATGCGAAAGGGCGAGGGCATGTTTCGCGCCGACGTATTCGGCGAATTCGCTCTCGAAGCGCTTGGCCTTGGGGCCGGTGGTGATCCATCCGGAGCGCAGCGCGTCCAGCACCTCGCGCTCCTCGTCGGGTCCGATCGACGGACGATGAAATGCTACTTGTCGCATGGTGTGTGATTCGGTTGAAATCGGCGCAGTCCCGTTCGCGGGTTAATTTCGGAGTATAAGGGATAGGCTAAAAGCGGAGCAAGGCGGAACTCGATGAGGCGCGCAGGATGGGCCGCGGCAGCGGCGGTGGTTGGATGGTACGGGTTCGCGCTTTTGATATTGCGTCCGCTGACCGACGCGCCGGTGGTGGATAGCTGGCTGTACGGCTCCGCCGTCCGGCGTTTTCTGCGCACCGGCGAGATCAGGTTCGCCGGCTTCACGCAGGCGATGCCCATAGCGCAGGTCGTATACGGCGTGGCGTGGGCGCATGCGTTCGGCGCGAACTCGGTGTCGCTGGAAATCTCGGTGGTGACGCTGGCGGTGCTGTGCGGAGTGATGTTCCATGCGCTCGCGATCAAGTGCGGCGCGCCGCGATGGCAGGCGCTCGCGGCGACGGGTCTGCTGATCTGCAATCCCTGCTTCATGTTCCTCAGCTTTTCGTTCATGACGGAGATTCCGTTCCTGACAGCGATGGTGGCCGCTCACCTGGCGTTCGCGAACGCAGATGGACGTCGCGAACAGTGGTGGCTATGGCTGTCCGCCGCGATGGCAGTGATCGGTTTCCTGATTCGGCCTTTCGCTGCGATGGCGATAGCTGGATGCGTCGGCGCGATGATCCTTTACGACGCGGGCCAAGGCGCGAATCGTTGGAATCGCGCGCGGTGGATCAAGATGATGGCGCCGTTCGGCGTCGCGCTCGCGATCTGCATGGGGCTGTGGATCTGGCTGACGGTACTCGGTCCGAGGCCGTGGGATTTGCAACTTCAAGAGAATCACTTCCACTACATTTTCATGGTGCCGATTGCGAACTACCTGCGCGCGGGCGTGCTTGGTCCGGCGCTCTATCTAGGCACGGTATTGTCGCCGCTGGCGATTTTGCAATTGACGACGCCGCGTTGGCGCCGCGTCGCTACGGCCGGCGCGGGAATTTTCGCAGCCGCGCTGATCCTGATGTGGATCGACAATCGGATGCCGGTCACGCCCGAGTACAGTTGCTTTGGCGGATGGCACAACGTGCTGATCCTGCGCGGGGATCCCAATCGTTTTTCGTGGGACGGCGACTGGCAATACGCTTTCCTGGCGCTCGCGAGCTTCGGCGCGGCGGGATTGATGGTCGCTTTCGCGGAAATCTACAGGACTCTCGGCCGCGGGGCGGCGGCGGTCGTTATAGCGGGGATGATTTACTGGGCGGCGACGATACCGCTTTGGTTTTACAACGACCGCTACTACCTGGTGCTGGTGCCGGCTGGTGCGATCGTGCTCGCGCTCGCGCCGATCCCTCGAAACAGGCTCGTGCAGGCTGCCGCATTCGCGATGACGCTCGTGATGGGCCTGATGTCGCTCGGCGGGACATATGCGTATCAGCGCGGGTTGGCGGTGATCCTCGCGACACGCGACCAGCTCGAGCACGAGGGAGTCCCGCGCTCAGCAATCGACGCCGGCTACGCGCTCAACGGCGAGGATCTTTATCGCTATCCGAAGCATGGGATTGAAACGATGAAACTCGAAAGCGGAATCCCGATGATCACCTCGGAGAAAGTCGGCGAATATACAATTGCAAGCGGGCCGATCGCCGGCGCCGAAGTCGTCCGGCGGCTCGAGTGGCCGGGACCATTCGGCTTCGGCCATCGATACTTCTACCTCGTGAAAAAGCAGGCCGCGGCTGTCAGCAATCCGCCGACCGCGGCGCCAGCGGGACAGCCGCAAAAGAACTAGCTGGCGCTGCCGGGTGCGGGGCCTGGCATGATGTAGGTCGGGACGCCGGTCTTCTGTTCGACCGCCTTTTCGAGTTTCTGCATATCGATCTGATCTGTCAGCCCTTTCCGATCGGCTTCCTTCTGCGCGTAGGCCCACAAGCCTGCATACATGCCGTAGAGATCTTCGTGGACCTCGACATAGAGCGCGTCGCCGCGCCATCCGAACTTCACCGGCTGATAGACGAACGCCCCCGGCGTGCCGATTTTCACCTTGTTGAAGAAGCGCTCGATATCCTCGGGATACAGCCGGATGCATCCGTGGCTGACTTCCATGCCAACGCCCCACGGCACGTTGGTGCCGTGAAAGGCATACTCGGGCAGCGTCAACTCGATCCGGTAGTGGCCCAGCGGATTGTCGGGATCGTCGCCGGAGACCACGTGCTCCGCTTCGCCGTCGCGTTCGAGATGTTCTTCGTAGATATCCTGGGGGACGACCCAGGTCGGATTGCGCGTCTTACCGCGAACCGTGAAAGTGCCGACCGGAGTTTTCCAATCGAAACGTCCGAGCCCAACCGGGAACGAGTACACCACCGACGGCGTGACTCCGCCCGAGTGCTTTTTGCCAGTTACGAACTTGGCAGGCGTCACCTTGCCCTTGCTCTTGGGGTGGAGCGGGCCGGTCGGCGACGGAAAATAATAGTAGATCCGCATCTCGGGGATGTTCATCACGATCCCCACATGTGGCGTATCGGGCAGGATATGCTCGTCGGGCAGAACGATCACCCTGCCGGGCGTTGGCGCCCACCAATCGATTCCGGCGTTCGCGTTCGAAATTTCCTTGGCCGTCACGCCGAACCATCGCCCGACGTCGAGCAGCGTGTCGCCCTTCTGGATTTGGTACGTAATGAGATTGCCGATGATGTCGTCCTTGCCGTGGGGAAGCGGGTAGGCATAGAGAGGACGCTTCTCGAATTCGTCTTCGGTCCACGCACCGTGCGCGGCTGGAATTGCTACCAATGCAATCAGCAGCAGGGCGGGGAAGAATCGAATCGCGATATTCATACAACGCTTCATAAACTTCCAGATAAGTTGACGGCAAATCCGCGCGAACCATTCAACGGCGCGCTTCCCGGATTCAGTGAAATGATACCGGCGCGTTCAGTCCCCGATCAACAGGGAACTTGAGCACCGGCAGCTTGAGTCGCTCACTGGATCCAGCCCCTATCCTGGAATCTGATTCTGAGCTGCGACGCGATTTCATCGGCGGTCGCCTTGGCCCTGCCCTCGAGTCCAGCTCTGCCGCTCGCCTCGCCATAGATTTTCGCTCCGCCGACAACGATCAGGCCGATAGGGTTGGCGGTGGCAATCGCCACTGCGGCGGGCACGACCATCCCCGGCGTTTTGTTTCCGGAAGAGGTGAGAGTTCCCGACCCGAGTTTGCGCCAGCCTTGAGGCGTCACCGCATATCCTTCGACTACCGTGTCCATCTCCGAAGTTCCGGCGCCGAATCCGATGACGAAACGTTTGACGGCACTGCCCGCGCCGCCACCCTGGACCGAGACCAAGTAACCGCGAATTACGCCGTCTCCCACCTGCGGTGTCGATCCAGGCCCGGCCTGCACGGCAGAAAGTCCCATCGCATTGATATCCGCAACCAGATTTGTGGCGATGAGCGCGCCGAGCTGACGTCCCTCCTGGGTTTGCTCGGCCGTCGGTGGAGTACTCGGCGCACCGACCTGACCTCCGATCGAAGAATCGCTGGGCATATCTGCGGAGTTGGCGACGAAGTTGTACACCCAAATCTGATTCGGGCGAGGCATCCCTTGGTTGACCATGGGTGTTTGCTGGGTGACGTTCGTCGACGCGCACCCGGCCGCGACAAACAAAGCGAGCAGACACAATACGATACGGCTACTAGACTTCATCACTAACCCTCCCACGTCATATTCAGTTGATGCCCTCGTCGATTACCGCGTCCTGTCCTTCCTCTTCTTTTTGCACCTCTGCGGGCGGCGGTGTCACTGCGATCGTCACCTTATCTATGGTGCCGGTGAACTTGTTATCGCCTTCTTTGTAATCTTCCGTCACCGGCGTGCCGAGGTCTTCGCCGACATCCTCGGTTTCATCCGCTGAGAAGATGAATGGTATAGTGTGCTCGATTCGGCCTTCGGCAACCTTTTGGCCGTTGACGAAGAGTTGCCCGGTGCCGCTCTTCCCAACGCCGCCGCCATCATAGTTGAACTCGAATTTAACCGTGACCTTACCGGCTGGAAGCGGATCTTTTGACTCCAGCGTGTAGTGCTCCCGATTGAGCCAGTTGTAGCAATACTTGAGCTTGCCATCCTTCACGTAAAGGCTCCAACCGGCGAAGCGCCCGCCCTGCGCGATGACCACGCCTTGCGCAGTCTCCTGCGGTATCTCGATTTCAGCTGTGACGGTGTGCGAGCGATTCTTGATGTCGAGGGTGCCGTTCTCCAGCATCGCGGTCATGCCGGGATATAGCGTCACCGAAGTCCGCCCCCACATGAGCGAAGGCCGTCCAGCCAGTGTCGGCACAAAACGCTCGACGCGCCTGTCGTCGAGTGGCAGGACGTTGTACTTCTCAGCCTCCGTGAGAAACAGGCGCTGAAGTTCCTGAAGCTTGTCCGGAAATTTAGCGGCGAGGTCCTGCGACTGACTGAAATCGTCGTTGGTATTGTAGAGCTCCCACTTATCGTCGTCGAACTTGGGCGGCGTCCCTGCGACGTCCCACGGAATGCTGTGCCGGGTCACCGCGGTCCAGCCGTCGTGATAGATCCCGCGATTGCCAAACATCTCAAAGTATTGAGTTGTATGCGTCGTCGGCGCTTTGGCATCGGCAAAGGAGTAGGCCATGCTTACGCCTTCCATCGGTTTCTGTTTGATCCCGTCGACGGTCTTAGGCTGCGGCAGTTTCGCCGCCACCAGGATGGTCGGCGTGATATCGACGACATGATGCCACTGCGTGCGGATGCCGCCGGCGTCCTTGATGCGCGCGGGCCACGAAATCACCATGCCGTTTCGCGTGCCGCCGTAATGCGACGCCACCTGCTTGGTCCACTGGAAGGGAGTATCGCCCGCCAGCGCCCACCCCACCGGAATGTGGGCGAAACTGTTGGGGCCGCCGATATCGTCGAGATGGGCAAGAATATTTTCGGTTGTGTCGGGAGCCCCGTTAAATGCCGCGATCTCATTGAGAGTCCCGAGCAGACCGCCCTCCGCGCTCATGCCGTTGTCGCCGGCGATATAGATAACCAGGGTGTTGTCATGGACTCCCAGCTCATTGAGAGTGTCGAGCAATCGACCAATCTCGTGGTCCGCGTATTCGCCGAAGCCCGCATAGTTTTCCATCAGCCGCTCGGCGACCGTCTTTTCGTCGGCGCTGAGTTCATCCCAGTGCTTGACGCCAGGCGCCCACGGGGCGAGCTGCGTAGTCTGCGGCACCACGCCGAGCTGCTTCTGGCGCGCCAACGTGTCCTCGCGGTACTTGTCCCAGCCCTCGTCGAATTTGCCCTTGTACTTAGCGATCCATTCTTTTGGAGTATGGTGCGGCGCATGCAGAGCGCCGGGCGCGAAGTAGACAAAGAACGGCTTATCGGGCGTCATCGTATGCTGGAATCGCATCCAGGCGATTGCCTGATCGGTCATATCGGTCATGAAGTTGTAGCCGGGAGTGTGCGGCGGCTCGACGTGCGTGACGCCGTCGAAGACCAGCGGCGCCCACTGGTTGGTTTCGCCGCCGAGGAAGCCGTAGAACTTTTCGAACCCGTCGCCAATCGGCCAGCGAGTGAAAGGTCCCGCTATGCTGGTCTCCCAAACCGGAGTCTGATGCATCTTGCCGAAGGCTGCCGTGCTGTACCCGTTCAGTTTGAGGATTTCGGCGACCGTAGCAGCCTGGTTCGGCCGCATGCCGGTGTTTCCTGGAGCGCTGGTTGCCAGTTCGGTAATCGATCCCATCCCCACCGAATGATGGTTATGCCCGGTGAGCAGAGCCTCGCGGGTCGGCGAGCACAGCGCCGTCGTGTGGAACTGGGTGTAGCGCAAGCCCTCCTTCGCGAGCGCATCCATGGTGGGCAAGTTGACGCCGCCGCCGAAGGTGCTCGGCGCGCCGAAGCCGATATCGTCGAGCAGAATTACGACCACGTTAGGCGCACCCTCAGGTGGTCGGAGCAGCTTTATCGGCGGAAACTTCGCATCGCGCGCGTCCAGCGGAACCTTGCCCGGATACTTGTACTGCGTGTCAGGGATCGGCAATTGAGTGCGATCGATTTGTTGCGCCGACGCGGGAACGATCTTCGCGCCGATCACCAGGCATAATGCGGCGCCGAGCACCAGAAACAGCTTCCTCAGGTTCTCCATTCGCTCCTCCACAGGCAAACCTCGACGCAACGACCGATAGGCTGCAGAAAACCGGCGCTTCATGAACTTCCCTATACCGGCGCGTTCAGTCCCCGATCAATCTCAGGTTTGCGAACTTGAGCACCAGCAATTTGATACCGCCGCGCTCGAAGTTGACCCACGCCTTGGCGCCGTCGCCGCGTCCCTCGCGCCGGCGCACGATTCCGCGTCCGAAGGTCGGATGAACGACGCGCGCGCCGATCGACAAGCCGTCGCCACCGGGTCCCGGCTCGTCGTCGGGCAACTGGCTGTCGGTGTGATCAACATAGCTCTCGCGCGGTGACAGCGGGCGTATCTGCGAAGTCTCGCGAGCGGGCGCGATCCGGCGAATCAAGGCGGGATCGACCTCGCGCATGAATCGCGATTGGCGCGACTCCTGCCGCACGCCGTAGATTTCGCGCGACAGCGTGTTGGTCAGGTAGAGCAACTGGCGCGCGCGCGTCATGCCGACGTAGCACAGGCGGCGCTCCTCCTCGACTTCCTCGTCGAGGTCGGCGGAGCGGCTGTGCGGAAACAGGCCTTCCTCCATCCCGGCGATGAACACGATCGGATACTCGAGGCCCTTCGACGTATGCAGCGTCATCAGCGCGGCGCGTCCGCCGCTGGAATCGATCTGCTCGCTGTCACTGACGAGAGCGACGCGTTCGAGGAACTCGGGCAGACCGCCGCCGGACTTCTCGGCGTCGAAGGCGCTGGCCGCGGAAAGCATCTCGGCGAGATTTTGTTTACGCGCGGGCGCATCGTCGAGCGTGTCGAGGTAGGGCTCGAAGCCGCTGTGCGCCACGACTTCCTCGACGATCCCGCGGACGCTCATTTCGGGCGCGCGCGCGGCGAGATCGTGCATCCACGAATAGAGCATCCCGGCCTGCTTGGCGATTCTGAGCGCGACTTTTGAGTAGGTTTCGAGCCGGCCCATCGCCTCGAACGCCGCGATGCGATCGCGCGCGGCGAGCTCGGCGATCGCTTCGAACGACTTCGCGCCAATTCCGCGCGGCGGCGTGCCGACCATCCGCTCGAGGCTGACGGCGTCGGCAGGATTGGCGAGCACGCGCAGGTAGGCGAGCAGATCCTTCACGTCGCGCTGCTCGTAGAAGCGCACGCCGCCGACGACGTAGTAGGGGATTCGGCGGCGCACGAGAGCCTCCTCGATCGCGCGCGACTGGGCGTTCACGCGGTAGAAGACGACCACGTCGGCAGGTCTGAAGCCGCCCGAGCCGGTCAGCCGCGCGATTTCGAGCGCGATAAAGTCAGCCTCGTCGCGCTCGGTGACGCCGGTGAAGTAGGTGACGGGCTCGCCGTCGCCGTTTTCGGTCCACAGGTTTTTGACTTTGCGCTCGGTGTTGTTGCGGATGACGGCGCCGGCGGCGGCGAGGATGGTTTTCGTCGAGCGGTAGTTCTGCTCGAGCTTGAAAATCTGCGCCGTGGGGTAGTCGCGCTCGAAATCGAGGATGTTGCGGATGTCGGCGCCGCGCCATCGGTAGATCGACTGATCCTCGTCGCCGACCACGCACAAATTTCCCGAGCGGGCGGCGAGCGCCTTCACGATCAAATACTGGACGCGATTGGTGTCCTGGTACTCGTCGACCAGCAGATGCGTCGCGCGCCGCTGCCATCGCTCGAGGACTTCGGGAAAGCGCTGGAACAGCAGCCAGGTTTGCAATTGCAAATCGCTGAAGTCCATCGCGTTCATCGCGCGCATCCGCTCCTGGTAGAGCCGGTAAATCTGCGCGATCGAGGCCTCGCGACCGGGTTGGGCGCTCGCGAGCATCTCGTCGGGCGCGATCGCCTCGTTCTTGGCCTGCTCG
>JBAWCX010000012.1:0-5623 GCA_049590495.1 Binatus sp. (SeqCode) | reverse complement strand
GCGTCGACGACCGCGTCGACGCCTTGGTCGAGCGCGGCCTGGGTGAGCAGCACCGGCGGACGCCATCCGTCGCCGGAGCGCAGGTGCACGCTGAGTTCCAGCTCGGCCTTGACCCGGTCGGCGCCTTCGCGGTCGGCCTTATTGACGACGAACACGTCGGCGATTTCGTTCAGCCCGGCCTTCATCACCTGCACACCGTCGCCCGCCTCGGGCACCGTGACGACGACGGTGGTGTCGGCCAGGTCCATGATCGACAGTTCGGTCTGGCCCACGCCGACGGTCTCGATGATGATCACGTCGGAGCCGTAAGCGTCGAGCAGTTTGACGATTTCGCGCGCGGCGCGGCTGAGTCCGCCGTGGCTGCCGCGCGACGCGAGGCTGCGGATGTACACGCCGGCGTCCTTGTAGTGGTCGGTCATGCGGACGCGATCGCCGAGCACGGCGCCGCCGGAAAACGGGCTCGACGGATCGATCGCAAGGATAGCGATTTTTTTCCCCGATGCGCGATACTTCGCGATCAGGCGGTTGACTAGCGTCGATTTTCCGGCGCCCGGCGGCCCGGTGATTCCAACCACCTGCGCGTGACCAGTCTTCGCGTAGATTCGCTCAATGATCGCGCTCGACTCGGGCGCGCGATTCTCGACCATCGTGATGAGTTGCGCCAGCGCGCGCATCTCGCCCGCGTCGAAGCGCTTGAGGAGAGCGTCCAGCCGCGCGTCTTGGGCATCGGCAGTTGCGGCGGTCGCGGCAGAGTGGTCTCGGGATTCAGCAGGCATACGGGGTTCTCCAGTAATGATAGCGGCTGGCGATCGTACGGCGCAACAAAAGGTCCGCGTTGATGGGGATCAGGCGTAGGCAGGGGGAATTCACTTTATTTAATGTGAAACCCCTCCTGGGTTTCACGCTTCCTTGGGCAGGGGTGACCCCTGCACCCAGTGAAAAGTAATCGCAAAATGGCGAGTACGCCCTTTTGCTCCCAGGGTCTTTTTCCTGTTCGCCTTTCTTCTTGTGTCATCCCGAGCCCGTTCGACTTCGCTCAGGACCGGCTCCGCCGAGGGACCCCGGATCTTTCGCGACGCCAGCCGACGCACCTCCAACCACGGATCAACCGCGGTGTGTGACGCTCGAGCTTCATTCCGGTCTTTGTGTCATTCAGAGCGAAGCGAAGAATCCCGGATCCTTCTTAGCCGCTACGTCAGTGAATAGATCGCGCGAGATGGCATTGTTTTCCTTGCTTTCGCGCCTTAGTCTCGAATCTCAGGATGAAGCTTCCTGACATTTACACTGACTGGAAAATCGTGATTGGCCTCGGGCTGATCGTGCTGGGTGCCACCAACTGGATCATCGGCGTCGAACGTACCCAGATTTACAGCCGCATAATCGTCGCGCATCAGCAACCGGCCGCGGCCGCCACGGACTACCGGAGTTTCGACGAGCTCGACGAGAGCGCGGGCGACGCCGCCGTCCTCGCGCCGCTCACGGCGGAACAGCGGCAGGCGTCGTACGCGACGGCGAGGATGGACTTCTATCACGCCGCATTCCTGGCCGGTCGCGCCATGGTCCTGCTCGGGCTGCTGATCACTTTGCTCGGCTTCATCAGCGTGATTCAGCAGGATTCGCGCCGCGCGTTTCGACGCCCCGAGGAAGACGGCCGGATTCCGCGCGGATTGCCGGGTACGCCGCGGGCTCCTCAGTAGAATCTCTGCGATGGTTACGGAGTTATCCGGGCGCGCCTGCGCGAAGATCAATTTGTTCCTGCGCGTGACCGGGCGCCGCGGCGACGGCTATCACGAACTCGACTCGGTATTTCTCCCGGTCTCGCTGGCCGACGAAATCCGCCTCGAAATCAGCGCCGCCGACGAACCCTCGGTCACCCTCAACTGCAATATCCCGGAGCTCGCGCGCAGCCAAAACAACCTGGCGGTCCGCGCCGCGCGCTCTTTCATGAGTGAATTCGATTTGATCGGCGAAGTGCTGATCGATCTGAAAAAGCACATCCCAATCGGCGCCGGACTCGGCGGCGGCTCGAGCGACGCGGCGACGATATTGTGCATGATGGCCGGCGCGGCGCAGCTCACCGACGACGAGTCGGCGGGCAGGCTGCGTCGAATCGCGCTGTCGCTCGGCGCCGACGTGCCGTTTTTTCTCGATCCGCGGCCGTCGCGGATAACCGGAATCGGCGAGCGAATCGCGCCAATCGAGGGCGTCCCTCGCATGCCGATCGTAATCGTCGCGCCGCCGTTCGAGGTCTCGACCGCCGCGATCTTTCGCGCGCTGGAGCCTGACGCCTGGAGTGGAGCGGCGCCCGACGAGCATCTCGAAGCGCTAGTGCGCGGCGATATTGCGATCGAGCACCTGGTAAACGACTTGGCGGCAGCCGCGATCGCGCAATTTCCGGAGGTTCGCCGACTTAAAGGATTACTTGAAGATTCAGGCGCGCGCGCCGCGCAGATGTCGGGCAGCGGCGGCGCCGTCTTTGGCCTGTTCGACTCGATCAAGGAGGCCGAAAGTGCGGCGGCCAGGATTCGCAAGCGCGCGCCCTTCGCCACGGTGATTGCAGCGACGACTCTCGATGGTGAATCCGACGACGAAGTAGCCTGATATCCACAATTTCGCCGTATCTGTGCATGGTCGCGCTAGCGGCGGATTGACAGCGAAAAACCGCATCAATAACATCGCAATTCCTGCACGCTGACTGCTAAAGTCGAAGTCCGGGCAGGTTCGCCGCGACATTGTGCGGTGCTCGTGTCGCGGCGGTTCGGTCCGAACAGATTGAATTGCTCGATTCGCCGGCTGAACGCCTCGTGGGTGTTTCGCCGGCTGTCAATTTTAACGATGTTAGAGTTGGGAGAAGCGTGGGCCCTGAGCCTTTGGATTTCAAACGCGCTGGGCGGTCGCCAAGCTGGTAAGGCACCAGGCTTTGGACCTGGCATTCGAAGGTTCGAATCCTTCCCGCCCAGCCAAGCCTGACGGTGATTTGCGACAATTGAAGAATCGCACAATGATCGCGACGCGGGGTAATTGAAGATGTCGGACAGGGTCAAGGACCAACTCGAAGTTTTCACCGGGAACTCCAACCCCGCGCTTGCGCGCGAGGTGACCGAGCATCTCGGCGTGAAGATGGGTGAAGCCGAGGTTGGCCGCTTTCCCGACGGCGAAGTGATGATCGAAATTCGCGAGAACGTGCGCGGCGGCGATTGCTTCATCATCCAGTCGATATGCACGCCGCCCAACGAAAACCTGATGGAACTGATCCTGCTCACCGACGCCCTGCGGCGCGCGTCGGCCGGACGTATCACCGCGGTCATTCCGTACTTCGGCTACTCGCGGCAGGATCGCAAGGTCGCGCCGCGCGTGCCGATCAGCGCCAAGGTCGTCGCCGACCTGATCACGACGGCGGGCGTCAATCGCGTGTTGACGGTGGACCTCCACGCCGGGCAGATCCAGGGCTTCTTCAATATCCCGGTCGACAACCTGTACGCGATGCCGGTGCTGATCACCTATCTGCGCAAGCGAATCGACGGGAGGAAAGTCTCGGTGGTGTCGCCCGACGCGGGCGGCGTCGAACGCGCGCGCGCCTATGCGCGGCGGCTCAACGCGAACCTCGCGATCATCGACAAGCGGCGCCGGCGCGCGAGTGAAGTCGCCGAGATGCAACTGGTCGGCGAAGTTAAAGATTCGATCGCGCTGCTGGTCGACGACATGATCGACACCGCCGGCACCATCACCGAGGCGGCCAAGGTGGTCGTCCACGCGGGCGCGACGGAAGTAATCGCGGTCGCGACGCATCCGATACTGTCGGATCCGGCGTGCGATCGCCTGAACAAATCGAACATCACGGAAATTGTCACGACCAACAGTATCCCGCTCCGGACCAGGACGCAGACCGAGCTCAGCAAGCTCCACGTGTTGTCGGTCGCGAGCCTGTTGGCGGAAGCGATGAAGCGAATTCATAATGAGGAGTCGGTAAGCTCGCTCTTCAACTAAGCGCGCGAACCATCAAGCGAGGACACAATGGAGACCGGTGAACTAGCCTGCGAGAAACGCGCGACCCGACCCAAGGGTCGCAACAACGCGCTGCGGCGCAATGGCCGCGTGCCCGCGATATTGTACGGACCCACGACGGCGCCGATGGCGCTGGCGATCGATCGCATCGAGCTGAAGGCCAGGATTTCGGCGGCCGCGCATACGCGCATCATCAGGCTCAAGTCGAGCACCGCCGAGCTCGACGGCAAGCACGTGATCTTCAAGGACCTCCAGCGCGCGCCGGTGTCGGGCGAAATCCTGCACGCGGATCTGTATGAGGTGGATCTCAACCGCGCGATTCGCGTCGAAGTGCCGTACAAGTTCACGGGCAAGGCCAAAGGCCTCGCCAACGGCGGAATCCTGGCGCCGCTCCAGCGCACGGCCACTGTCGAATGCCTGCCGCTGGAAATTCCCGACTCGATCGAGGTCGACGTTACTGACGTTGATATTCACGACGTCATTCACGTCTCGGCGGTCAAGTTCCCCGACAAGGCGAAGCCGATCTTCGATACCGATTATCCAGTGGTCACCGTGCTGCCGCCGACCGTAGCGGAAGTCGCGGTCGCCGCGGTCGCGGAACCGGTCGAGGGCGCGGTGGTCGAAGGTGCTGCTCCTGCGGAAGGCGCCGCCGCTGCTCCCGCCGAGGGTGCGGCCAAAGAAGGTGGCGACAAGGACAAGGCTGCGAAGAAGCCCGAAGCTGCCAAGAAGCCCGAGGCAGCCGAGAAGAAGAAGTAGTAGTTCGCACTCGCGCGCGTCGCGAAGCGTTCTCCGGCTGGCGGCGCGCGCGAGTAAGATAGAGGTGAGGGGAGCGGGCGGGCAGCGCATGCTGTCAGTCCGGTGCAGGAGGAGGGGCCGCTATGAGTTTCGTTCATCTTCACGTCCACACGCAGTACAGCCTCCTCGACGGCGCCAACAAAATCGGGCCGCTCATTGATCACGCCAAGGCGTCGGGCATGGAAGCGATCGCGATGACCGATCACGGCAACATGTTCGGTGCGGTCGAGTTTTATCAGAAGGCGAGGGCGGCCGGGATCAAGCCGATCATCGGATGCGAGGTTTACCTGGCGCCGGGCAAGCGCACCGATCGCACGCAGGTGCCGCGCAGCGACGACTTCGACGGCGGCGGTAATTTTCATCTGATCGTGCTCGCGCAGAATCGCGAAGGTTACCGAAATCTGTGCCGGCTGCTCACGACCGCGTACCAGGACGGCCTCTACTACAAACCGCGCATCGACAAGGAAATTCTTGGCGAGCTTTCCGGCGGATTGATCGTGCTCTCGGGATGCCTGTCGGGCGAGATCGCGCGATGGCTCCGGCAGGACCGCATGGACAAGGCGCGCGAGACGGCCGAGTCGTACGCGAAAATGTTTCCCGGCCGTTACTATCTCGAACTACAGGACAACAAGCTCCATTCGCCGTACAACGAGGCGTTGCGCGAGATCGGCAAACAGGTCGGCCTGCCGCTGGTCGCGACCAATGATTGCCACTACCTGCATCGCGACGACGCCAAGGCGCACGAAGTCCTGCTCTGCATCCAGACCGGCAAGACGATGGCCGATGAAAGGCGCTGGCGTTTCGACTCCGACGAGCTTTACGT
>JBAWCX010000011.1:0-9211 GCA_049590495.1 Binatus sp. (SeqCode) | reverse complement strand
GTTTTTTGATGATTGCCTACACGACCTACATGCACGACGGCCGCGTCAAGCGGCACGCCGAGGCATTAGCCGAGCGCGGCGATCACGTTGATGTTATTTGCCTGGCCACCGGCGAGCAGCCAATCACGAACGGTGTCAACGTGATCGGTCTGCCGATGCAGCGTTATCGGGGCGAGAGCAAATCGGCTTACTTGAGGAGTTACACCCGGTTTTTCTCGATGGCGGCACAGCGGGCCGCCAGGATGTCGCTCAAACAACGCTACGACGTCGTTATCGTCTGCACGATGCCCGACGCCGTTATCGTATGCGCGATTCTGCCCAAGTTCCTCGGCAGCAAAGTCGTGCTCGACGTGCACGACACGATGCCGGAACTGTATCGCGATAAATTTGGCGGAACGCGCGGCGCCGCCGGCGCGAAATTGCTGATGCTCGAGGAGCGAGTCAGCTCGTGGTGGGCGGATCGCGTTCTTGCCGTGCACGATCTTCATCGCGACCGGCTGCAAAAGGCGGGCGTGCCCGCCGGCAAGATACACGTTGTGATGAACTCGCCCGATACGAGGATCTTCGACCTGCACAAAAATGGCGACTCGCCGCCCAACCAATTCACCTTGATCTGTCACGGCACCGTGACTCAGCGCCTCGGCCTCGACCTCGCAATCTCCGCCGTCGCCGCGCTGCGCCCGGAAATCCCCGAGTTGCGCCTCAAGGTGATTGGCGAGGGCGATCGGCTCGAGGAGTCTCGTGCGCTCGTCGATCGACTGGGACTCGCCGCCCGGGTCGACTTCATGGACCTTGTGCCCGTCGAAAAATTGCCCGCGCTGCTGGTAAAGGCGGACGTCGGGCTGGTTCCGTATCGGCCGAGCAGCGCGACCCATCTGATGCTGCCGGTGAAGCTGCTCGACTACGCAACGCTGGGAATACCGGTAATCGCCGCGCGCCTGCGAACGGTCGAATACTATTTCGGCGACGGCGGCGTCGAGCTGTTCGAGCCCGGCAACGTCGCCGACCTGGTGCGTGCGATTCGCCTGCTCTACAACAATCCGGATTTGCGCGAGCGGCTGGTCGAGCGCGCTCGCAACTCACTCGATGCTCTGAACTGGCAGAACCAGAGAAGCGAATACTATCGGGCAATCGATTCGCTTCTCACCGCGTGATTGGGGGAAAGGAAAATGCGATGGACGTGAAAGAACAAGCGCATGACAAGCAGAAAGCACGGACCCTGGTGGTCGGACTCGGCGAGGTCGGTGCGGCGCTGGCGGCAATCCTGGATCGCAATGAAACTGTGCTCCGCCACGACCTCGACCGCGTGAAGATCGAAGAACCAATCGGGACAATGCACCTGTGCATCCCGTTTCAAACGCCGGGTCAGTTCGAAACGGTGGCGCTGGGCTACATCAACCGCTTTCAGCCCGCGCTGACGATCATCAACAGCACGGTGTTGCCCGGGACCACCCGCTCTCTTGCGGAAAAGAGCTATCGAGCGGTCGCGTACAGCCCGGTGCGCGGCAAGCACGTCCGCATGCAGGAAGACTTAATGCGTTACTTTAAGTATGTCGCCGCCCCGGACCGAACGGTTGCCGCGGACGCCGAAGCGCACTTCCAGGCCGCCGGCATGAAGACCCGGCGAATGGCGGAAGTCGAATCGCTCGAACTCGCGAAACTCGCCGAGACCACCTACTTCGGCGTGTGCATCGCGTTCGCGCAGGAAATGAACCGCTACGCCGAGCGCGTCGGCGGCGACTACACAGAGGCGGTTGATTTCTTCGACGAAGTCGATTTCCTGCCGCGCAAGCGCTACTTTCCCGGCTTCATCGGCGGCCATTGCGTGATCCCCAACATCAAACTGCTGCTCGAAATCGCGCCCTCGCCGGCGCTGGAGGCAATCCTGGACTCCAATGAGCGACGAGCAAATGAACTCGAATCTCGACCCAGCACCGGTTCTGAGCCCGCGTCAGAGTCACGCCACTCCGCCGAAGCCAAGGTGCTGGCTGATAGGTAATCGTCCGGATTTCCCGCTCGCTGCGGGACGGATCGCGCGGCTTCGCGGTCTCGAGGTGGCGCTCTATCCCGCGGATGACGCTGCGTTCCCTTCGCTGTTCGCGGCGCGCAATCAGCTAATCGCGATTAGTTTCGATCTGTTGGCGCGTCTCGAGCCCGAAGCGAAGGCCCGTATCCGCGAATCCGCCGAAAGCGGCGCGACGATCTATGTGCGAGGCGCGCTCGAGCCGGGCCGCGTATATTCATTGCAACCGTTCTCGGATCAGCGGTTCGAGTTCTCAATCAAGCCGGCCGACGGTTATCAGTTCTCCACGCATCCGATCCTTCCCTCGGCAATCACCGGCGAGCGAATAGCGACGCGCATGAACATGCCGCAGGCTGCCGGCCTGGAAGATGGCGCTTGGCCGCTAGTGTCGAGCCTACATCCATTCGGACCCGAAAGGCCGTCGATTTTTGCGATTGAAGCCGGCGCCGGCCTGGTGATTTTCGATCTTCACGCCGACAGCGATGTCGAAGACTTGGAGCTGCTGGCGGACCTTGCATCGCCGTCGCGACGAGCTGCCAGCGTTGGCGCGCTCGCGGCAGTGGATTGGGCAGCCGGCCGCGACCCGGCGACGCCGGCGCCGGTCAATCTCGTGATCGACGATCGTCCTATCAACTACGATTACTTCAACGCCGGCAACTTGGAAACGTTTCTGCGACATCTCGAGACTCAGTGCCCCGGCATCCATACCGATTTCGCGTGGACGCCATGGCATACGCGACCGCATCGCGGGTATCTCAATGTGCTGTCCCGATACAACACGGGCTTTGTATGGCACGGGTACCTGCGCCACGTGGACCATCGAACGATCGCGGATTACGAAGCCCACTTATCCGCGGGCCGAGCGCGGGTGGACGAGATCTCGCACGAATACGGCGTTCGCTTTCAACCGGTGATGATTTTTCCTTTCGAGAAAGACACGCCGCGCGCCGAGGCGCTCCTGCGCCAAGCCGGGTTCGTCGCGAAAGTGCAATCGGCGGGCGGTTTCCCTCCGCCGTCTTACTACCGCCTTCGGGCCGTCGATGAAGAAGATTCTCGCTTCAGCGTAGTCTTTCGGGATTCGATCGATTTGATGAGCCGCGATCGGATGTTGGCGCTTGCTACTCTTGGGATGCCGATCGTGGCGCTGGCGCATCCGCGCGATATCGCTCTGCGCCGGTTCGGACGCCGCGATCAGTCGGCGTTCTCGTACTTCGATCCGGTGCTGCGGTTCGCGGCCGAAAAGTCGCTGCGACCGATGCCGCTCGAGGAGATCGCAGCGGAAGTCCCCGCCGGCCCCCACTAGGCCTCGATCCTTAAAATATACCCACAAGACTGGGCGCATTCGGTGTCGTATCGAGACCGAGTTTCTTCATCCGGCCGGTCTCTTGATCGATTCCTCTCGCCAAACGACTATGTTGCCGTCAGCGCCGTGGTATTCCATCGCTTCAGGGTCGCAAAAGTCACTTTCAGTCATGCCGACGCGAATGGTCGTTCCGGAGCTAAATGTAAAGTCGATCGTTGTCAACGTATCTCTTACAGAAACCAAGCGCTGTCCTTTTATCCAACCCAGGGTGGAGGTATCGCCGCCGTCGATCTCAAATCTATTATTGATATTTAATCCAGAGCCGTTCTCAAAAGCGATTTGTAGATAATCGTGTACCGGTGCTACATCACTGACAATCAGCCCGACCAGTTCTTCTAAGGAGAATGCATCCATCTTTACTCGTCACCCTTCTAACTGATCGCACCAACCACTGCAGTTCTGGATCGTAACAGGACAGGCGTCTGCGCGACTTCCGTGGGAATCCTAGCAAAGTTACGAGTTCGTTAATTCACTCGCTTCAAACGAGTTTCTCAGCCGGACTCGGTAGCGACGATCATCTCTTTCGGCTATTTGAGTCTCGTTACCCGATAGGTGGCTAGCGGAACGAGTTGGAGCAATGCCATGGCGAGAATTATCATCGATCCGCGGCCTGGCACCGGCGATCTGGCGGAAATGTTCGTGCGAGCACTCGCGCTCCTTCACGACGCCAAGATCAAATTCAGTCCCGGGACCAAGCTGCTTTCAAAATACGCGATTATCGTGGCGGACGACGACGCGGCCGATCGCGCAGTTGCTGTTCTGCGCGGCGCCAGCATCGGCGCATCGAAAGAAGGCGCCTAAGTCCAGGCCAGTTTCGTTTTTCGTTGCTGCCGAGCTTCTCAACTGTCGTGATTTCGTGGCGATTCCCCGGTCGAATCGCGATCTTTCCCGTGATAGCGCACTAACCTGTTGTACAACGTCTTCAGGCTGACCCCCAGGATTTGGGCGGCCCGCACCTTGTTCCCGTTGGTAAAATCCAGGGTCTTGAAGATTAGTTCGCGCTCCACCTCGTCCATCGACTCGCCTATGCGCAACTCGAAGGGCGGGCCCTTGCGGCCAGAACGCCGGACGTCGTTGGGAAGATCCGCGGCGGCGAGCAGTGGCCGGCGCGCAACGATGGTCGCGCGCTCGATAACATTTCGCAGTTGAAGCACGTTGCCCGGCCATCGATACAACCGAAGGATTTCCAGGCACTCGTTGTCAATTCCGGTGACGGCTTTTCGGTTGGTCTCCGCCGACTGCTTGAGAAACGCTTCGGCCAGCGCAGGAATGTCCTCGAGGCGATCGCGCAGCGGCGCCAGCTCGATGGTGAACGTGTTGAGGCGGGAATATAAATCCTCGCGCAACCTGCCGTGGTGTGTCGCTTCGGCCAGGTTGCGGGTCGAGGCGGCGATCAGGCGAACGTCCAACGATAATTCCGTTTCGATGCCGCCACCCATCCGGCGTAACTTCTTGTCCTCGATCGTTCGCAGCAGCTTGGCCTGAAGTTCGACTTTCAGCTCGGTAATTTCGTCGAGCAGCAGCGTGCCGCCATCGGCCATCGCGAGGAAGCCGTCGCGGCGGCGATCGGCACCGGCAAAAGCGCCGCGCTCGTGGCCCCACAGCTCGCTCTCCATCAGATTGTCCGGTAACGCCGCGCAACTGACCTCAGTATAGGGACCGCCGCGGCGCGCGGATTGCTCATGAATCGTGCGCGCAACCAGTTTCTTGCCGGTTCCGCTTTCGCCGACGATCAATACTGAGGCGGAGCTGGAAGCCGCTTCCTCGACCAGTCTCATCACCCGGCGCATCGCGAACGAATTGCCGATGATCGCTCCGAGAGTACCGGCCTCGACCAACTTTCGCCGGAGGCGCCGGTTCTCTTCGCTAACGTTGAGTTGCGTCACCAGGTTGCTCAGCACTACTCGCAGGTGATTCGGATTGATCGGCTTGGAAAGAAAATCGTAGGCGCCAAACTTGATGGTTCTGATTGCGGCGGCGAGTTCCGCCTCGTCAGCCATTACGATTGTGGGGATTTCGATTCCGCGCACGTGCAGGTCGTGCAAGATGGCGGCGCCGGTTTTCTCTTGACCTTCGAGGTCGATGAGCAGGACGTTCGGCTCGAAGCTCTGGGCCGCCTCGATCAGTTGCCTGCAGTCGGAAGTCCGAACCTGGAAGCCCCACGAACTTATTCGATCGCGCAACGTGTCGCGGCTGGAGTGGTCGCTCTCGGCAATGAGAATCCGCACAGTGCCCTTGGTATCTGCAGAGTGACAAAAGGTAGCGGACATTGGGCTTGCTGGTTGCCGATGAAGCAGACTCTCAGGCGACGGAATAAATCCGACGCCGGCGAATCTCGCGTGTTGTGTCACGTAGTTCGCATCCGGAGATTTCCGGACGCAGACCTGGCCAGCGTGCGGGGTTTCGCAGGCGTGTGTGCCATCAAAGATTTCCTTCGACGCGCGTTCCGGCACCATTCACAATAGGGCGCTGCCGCATGGTGCTCCTGGCGTCCTTCGGCATGAACCGAAATGAGGGCGTCGCCGCTCTCGACCTTGCCTTCGTAGAGCGTCGCTTCATCTTCCGGGATTCCGAAACCTACCACTGCTCCCGCTATTCCACCGACGGCACTGCCCGCGGCGGCTCCGCCGAGAACGGCCATAACAGGACCGACACCTGGAATCGCGGCAGTTCCGATCCCAAACAGCCAGCCCAATATGCCCGCCGTCACTCCGCCGGCGATCGCGCCGGTCGCGGCACCTTCGGGCGCCTTGGAACTGTGAAGATCGTGGGCGAAGTCGCGAGACCCGGCGCGATCAGGCCGCAACACAGATACGTCGTTATCCGACAATCCCGCCTCTTTCAGTTGACTGGCGAGATGGGCCGCTTGTTTTTCGCTCGTCGCTATACAGATGACAGCTTTTGGCATGCCGGTTCTCCGGCGATCAGTTTTTCGACGAATCGCGTCGATGTCGTCAGTAGGAAAACAGCAACGAATGTGCCATGACGTCGCAAGGGAAAAATCCTTAACTCACAGGCCAAAATAGCGTCTATGCGGCCCCTTTTCAGGGGAATTCGCCTGCAAAAAGTCGGGCGCTAGGTAGGAAATACATAGTCGCGAAACCTGGAAAGACACAGTCAGCGAGACCGTGGCTGTATTCTCTGGAAATTTTTTCCCGGTTAATGCCGACCCGGAAATCGGCGAAGAGTTGAACGCGGCTCAAAAGGGCCCTGTTCACTGCCCTTTTTCGCCTGCGAGTTTCCCGGCACAGCGATTGCTGAGTGGTCTCCATACAGCTCGGAGGGTGCGCCAAAGCCCGCATACATCACCCTGCTCATCCCGTTCCTCACGCGGCTATGGCGCCACCCTCTGACTTTTTCAGAGCATCGGAGGTCGCCCATGAAGATCATAACGAACATCGCTCTGGCCACTTGCGTCGGCGTGTCACTGGCCTGGATGTCGAGTTGCTCCACCGAACACGTCACCGAAACTACAACTACCCGGGAAGTGGACACCACGCCCCCGCCGGAAGTCGTAACTACCGCGCCGGTGGTAACTGAGCCTGTAGTCACCGTTCCGCCGAACGCCAGCACGACGTCGACTACTACTCAGTTCAACAACGGCACGATCGAGAAAAAGAGTGTGACGCAATACAACTCCGCGTATCCGCCGGTGGTTTCTCCCGCGCCCGTCATAGTGACTACTGTTCCAAGTCGATCGACGACCACCCGGACGACGACTACCGACAACGACGGAGATGTGGAGGGACAGACGACGACTACCGTCGTGACTCCGTAGCCGGTTCGTGATTTTCCGAAGAAATCCGTGACTCGGATGCGGGCGCTGGAATCAGCGAGCGCCTTAACACTTCTGCGAGCGCAAGCGCGGACACCCCAACCAGTCCCAGTGCCTGCCACCATCGCATCCACTGATGGAGCAGGAGCGCGAGGCTGGCTAGCAGCGCGACCGCGCCAGCGGCGGAAAGCACGATGAGAGTGGATGCGATGTAGACTCGGTCCAGGAGAGTCTGCGCCGCGCCAAGGATGTTAGATTCGAGTAGGCGGGCCTCGGCGGCGACTATCCGCGCGAAGTCCGACAGGATCCGGACTGCCAGCTCCGGCAGCTCGGCTTCGCGCGTCTCCTGCTCGATAGCGACGTCAGGTTCGTTCGGTTTCATGGGACTCGCCGAGTTTTCTTTCATGGCCCAAAATGAGCGCGCCAGCCAATAGCAACAGCCCTATCATTGCGGCTTCACCTGAGTCCGATCCCAGGGCGAAGCCCAACGCACCGGCGACGCATGCGGTCGCCACGGGATGCTTGCGGATGCCACGGCCAGGCCGAAGCCCAGCGACGCGCTCTTCAACGCGATCGTTGACCTGATGCAACGCGTCACGCAGGTCCTGTTTGGCGTCGTTTATTTCATCTTTTATTTCGGGGGCGTCTGCCATTTTTCTGCGCCTCTGAAACAATTGCCGGTATCAATCGGTCTCCGAGCACTCCCTCGAGTACCATCAGAATGATCTGGAACGAGGTGCGGTTGCTCAGTCCTCCGCCAATCGCGAAGCCGCCAAGTACGGCAAACGCGAGCGCTCGTTGGGGATACTCCCCGATTTTTCCGCGCAATTCTGCTGCCAGATCGATTTGTTGCCGGGCCATAATCGTTACCGCCGGGTCGCGTAGTTGAGGATGCGCGCAGCGACGTAGCCGACCGCGAACGCGCTGGCAATCGCGATCAGCGGTTCGTCGCGGACGAAGTCTGTCAGCACTGAGTTGGCCGACGAAACGTAGTCCATTCCCTTCTCGGCGAAATCGTTGAGTTTTTCCCGACCTTCTTCGATCAGACCGTCAACATCTACTTTTGCGGTGCTCATTTTGAAGCCCTTTCCTTTGGTGAAGTGGATTGCACTCTCAAGAGGCAGAGAAGCAAGTCGGCTGCCATCAGTTTGCGATATAGGGAGTAGACGAATCGAAACTTCGGCAGGGATGTCAGTAAGAATTACAGAGTAAAACCCGCTGTAACGATTGCTTTTTGAGAATGAAAGTCGAGATAAACCTTGATGTTTCTGACTCGATCTCCCATTGCGCATAGTTGTTGCATGCAAGGGGCAAGAACACATTAAATTCGCGAAATCTTTCGTAGTAGAAGCCTTTATATGTCCAATGAAATACGAGTTCTGATTGCCGAAGATGACGGAAATACTCACGAAGACTGGCGGGAATCGCTGGAGGCGTGGGGATTTCGTGGCGAGATAGCGGAGGACGGGGTGCGGGCGCTGGAGCTGATCTCGAGCTTCAACCCGCATATCCTGCTGTCGGACTTGCGGATGCCGCGCAAGGGCGGGCTCGAGCTGTTGCGCGATATCCGCGAGCTGGGAATCAGCCTGCCGACCATCATGATATCGGGACAAGGCGAAATACCCGACGCGGTCGAAGCGCTCAAGCAAGGCGCCGTCGACTACCTGCGCAAGCCGGTCGACCCGACCCATCTACAGCGCGTGCTCAAGAACATCGCCGACAACATCAACATCCGCGAGGAGAACCTGAGCCTCCGCCGGCGCCTGGCCGAGGTCGGCGAGCTGGGGCCGCTGTTCGGGCGTTCGATGCCGATGCGCAAAGTGATCACGGCCATCGAGCGGCTGGCGCAATCGTCGGCGTCGGTAGTGATAACGGGCGAGAGCGGCACGGGCAAGGAGCTGGTGGCGCGCACGATTCACGAGTTGTCGCCGCGCCGCGACGCGGCCTACGTGCCGGTCAACTGCGCGGCGATTCCCGAAACTTTGATGGAGAGCGAGTTGTTCGGCCATGAGCGCGGCTCGTTCACCGGCGCCGACCGGCGCAAGGAGGG
>JBAWCX010000010.1:0-8564 GCA_049590495.1 Binatus sp. (SeqCode) | reverse complement strand
TGTCTTCCGAAATCGAAGGCGGCCGCGCTTCAACGCGAAACGCACGTGGAGATGGTATGCGCGCTGTCAGGATATTAATCGCGATACTCATTGTGTCCCCGATCCTGATGCTTGCCCTTAGCGACTCAAGAGTGTCGCGGCAACCATTCGCGCAAATTACCGCAGCGCCGGGACCGGTGCCACTGACCGCACCGGTCGCTCCCGGTCAGCCCCAGCCCTTCTCGACGATCGGAGTGCTGCCGCAGCTCCTCCCGGCGCCGGGGACTACACCGCTGGCGGCAGCGAGCGTGGCGCCGACGCCTCGCGCATTTCGATGCACCTGTACGGCACCGGGAGTGTGGACCGAATGGGCGGGCATCGTGTCGTCGTCGAGCTATGTGCTCGCGAGCCAGGCCGCGCGCGGGCAATGCGCCAACTACATCCTGAATGCAAACGCGCCGTCGCCGTTCATTCCGCAGGAGGGATCCACGGCAAACCAGCAACGGCCGACAATCTATAACGGCACGGCGTTCACCCAACGCGCGCAGGTGAACACCTCGGTGGGGCAATCTTTTCTCACGCAACGCACGCAGACAGCGCAGTCGGCGGCGCAGCTGACGACTGAATGCACGCGATGCGCGTGCAACTGACGCGAGCTAATCGATCAGCGAACGCAAATCGGGCGGGAGCGGCGCGGTCACCTTGACGTGACCGACCGCCGGCGAGTCGAACGCCACGTCGCATAGATGCAGCCAGAAGCGTCCGTGCGCGAGCGACGGACTCGCGGGGCCGCCGTAGAGAGTGTCGCCAACGATAGGATGGCCGACGCTCGCGAGGTGCACGCGAATCTGATGGCGGCTGCCGGTCTTCGGAGCGATTGACAGCAGCGTGAAGTCGCCGACGCGGCGGACCGGCTCGGCGAGCGTCGTCGCGGGACGGCCGGCGCGTTTCGGATTCGCGCTGGCGGCGTCGCCGACGACCATCTTGCGCGCGTTCTTGGCGTGATGCGCGATCGGCGCGTCGATCTCGGTCTTGTGCTCGAACGCCCCGGCGACGAGCGCCTCGTAGCGGCGCGCGATTCGTCCGGCGCGAATCGCGTCGCGCAGTTTTTCGAACGTGCCGCGATTGCGCGCGATCAGCAGCGCGCCGGAAGTGCCGTTGTCCAGCCGATGCACCAATCCGCCTTCGAGCGGCTTCTCGCCAACGGTCGCGGTCTCGGGAAAACGTGCGACGACTGCGTTCATGACAGTGTCGCGCTCGCCGGCATCCAGCGGATGGCATGGCATACCGCCGGGTTTGTTCACGACGATCACGCTCGCATCTTCGTAAAGGATTTCGAGCGGGAGATCGGCGTTCGGCTCGATCGCGGCGCGGCGATCAGTCGCCGCAACTTCGACTCGATCCTCGGCGCCGACGATTTCGCTTTTCCTCGAGCGACGTCCGTTGATTCGCACCATCCCGCGCGCGACCAGCTCCTGCGCAACGCGCCGCGAAGGCGCGAATCCAGTCCGCACGAGATAATGATCGAGGCGTTCTTTTGATGCGTCGGGCAATTGATTAGCCGGGCCTCGCAGGATCGCCAGCGTCTGCTGTCAGAGAAACGTTTGCAATGCTTCGGTCGTCTCTTTGGGACGTTCCTCGAGCAGCCAATGCCCCGCGCCCTTGAGCACCTTCACGGCCAAATCCGTGGCGACCAACGTCATTTGTCGTGCCAGCGCTTCTCCCAATGCCTTCTCACCACCAATCGCAAGAACTGGCATTGTGAGCCTGGTCTGAGCGTATTGAGCGAAGTCTTTTGCGGCTTGCTGGAAGGAGACGAAGTAGGCCCATCCGGCGCGCATGCGTCCTGGCCGGGCATAAGCGGCCGCGTAGGATTTGCGGTCTTTCTCAGGAATCGAACGTTTCTTGTCGGCTGCGAAATTATTCCAGAAGTGCTCAAAGTAGACGCGCTCGCGGCCTTTGACCAAAGCTTCCGGGGTCGGACCGTTGAAGCGGAAATGCCAGAAGCGCGGGTCGTTGTAAACGGCCTCCCAATCGCCCACGCCGGGTAGGAATGCGTCCATTACGACTAGTTTTGTCACTTCCGCCGGGAATTGCGCAGAGTAGGCATAAGCAACCATGAGTCCGATGTCGTGGCCGACGACCGCTGCTCGCTCAACACCCAACGAGCGCGCAAGCGCGTGGATGCGGATGGCGGCAGTCTTCATATCCAGACCGTGCTTAGGAATCGCCGAATCTCCGATGCCGGGCAGGTCCGGTGCGATCACCCTAAATCGCTTCGCCAGCACCGGAATGATCGGCTTCCACATCAGCGAGGTTTCCGCGTAGCCGTGCAGCAAAATGAGCGGCGTGCCGTGACCAGCGGTTGTGTAGTGCAACTTTATGCCGTCGATCCTGGCACTTCTGGACACGATCGTCTCTTGCGGGGTCATTTAGGGCTCTGGCTCGCGGCAGTCGGGATCGCTGCGGCCGGAGGCCGATTGTAGACGGAAAATTGTAGAGTCGCGGCGTAGAGCAGGATTCCCAGCAGGACTACCGCGGTTAGGATGTCCATGAAGCCGAGTTGGGTTGCGCCCCGTGCCAGACGATTGAATCCCCGCATCCTTCCTCCTTGCCGACTGTCCACCCTATGCACCCGCCGCCGTGCGCAATGCCGAGCGCACTTGCCTGCCTCGGTCCGGTAATCCAAAGAGGCGCCGCAGCTCGCGGCCGGTCTCGGATTTCTCGCACGCCGCGATATCCAGCGGTGAGCCTGTAGCCACGACGCGCCCGCCCTCGTCGCCGCCGCCCGGTCCGAGATCGATCACGTAGTCGGCATTCGCGATGAACTCGAGGTTGTGCTCGATCACAACCAGCGTGTTGCCTTCGGTAACGAGCCGGTTGAGCACTTTGATCAAGCGCTTGATGTCGGTCGAGCTGAGGCCGGTCGTCGGCTCGTCGAGGATGAACATCCGCGGCAGATGCGTGCCGTCTTCGCCAGCCGGCGCGGGTTCGAGATCGGCGAGCAGAAAGCGCGCGAGCTTGAGGCGCTGCGCCTCGCCGCCAGACAGTGTCGAGGTGGTCTGCCCGAGCCGGATGTAGCCGAGGCCGACTGCGATGAGCGCGTCGAGCCGCTTTACGATCGCGGGATGATGGATGAAGAACGCGCGCGCGTCCTCGACGGTGAGATCGAGTACCTGGTTGATGCTCAAGTTGCGCAGCTTGATCGCGAGAATATGGCTCTGGAAGCGGCGGCCGTCGCACGCGTCGCATTTCACCTCGAGGTCGGCCATGAAATGCATCTCGATGGTGACGGTGCCGGTGCCGCTGCACTTCTCGCATCTCCCTCCCGTGACGTTGAACGAAAAGTGGCGCGCTTGGACGCCAAGGCGGCGCGCTTCGGGACTGGCGGCGAACAGCTTGCGGATTTCGTCGTAGATTTTCAGATAGGTCGCCGGATTCGAGCGCATCGAACGCGTCGGCAGCTCCTGTCCCATGTGGACCATCTCGCCGATCAGCTCGAGGCCGTCGATACGGTCGCATTCACCAGGCTCCGCCGACGTGTCGCCGTTGCGGCGCAGATAGTTGTTGTAGAGCACGTCCTCGACCAGCGTCGATTTTCCCGAGCCCGAGACTCCCGTGACGCAGACCATGCGGCCGGCGGGGATTGCGACGTCGATGTCCGCCAGGTTGTGCTCCCGAGCGCCGACGATTCGAATCGCAGGATCGCGCTTGACGAACTTGCGCCGCTTCGCCAGCGCCCGCATCAGCAGCACGCGTCCCGGCGACGACGCCATGCTGTCGAGATTGGCCTTCGCGGGCGGGCCCGAGTAGGTGAGCTCGCCACCCTCGCTGCCGCCGCCGGGGCCGAGCTCGACGACGTAGTCGGCGCCCGCGATCATCGCCGGGTCGTGCTCGACGACGATGACCGTGTTGCCGAAGTCGCGCAGGCTGTGCAGCACGGCGAGCAGGCGGCGCGCGTCGGCGGCGTGGAGGCCGACTGTAGGCTCGTCGAGAGCATAGAGCGTCCCGACCAGCACGCTGCCAAGCGCGCTCGCGAGATGAATCCGCTGCGCCTCGCCGCCCGACAGCGTGCGCGCCTGCCGCTCGACCGTCAGGTAGCCGAGGCCGACTTCGACCAGGTAGCCGACGCGATTGCGCAACTCGCGCATCACGACCGCCGCGCGCGTGGCGACTTCGGGAATCGATGCGATCCTGTCGAGCCATGCGACCAGATCGCGAATCGAGAGCCGTCCGACGGCGGCAATCGACCGGCCGTCGACCAGCACGTTGAGCGCCTCGGCCTTCAGCTTGGCGCCGCCGCATGCGGGGCAGGTGACGAAGCGGCGATACTTGGCGAGCAAGATTCGCACGTGAGTCTTGTAACGGCGGCCTTCGAGCCATTTGAAGAAGCCGTGCACGCCCGGCCACTTGTCCTCGTCCCATTTCCCGCGCGGACCTTCGTCGCCGTCGAGCAGCCAGGTGCGCTCCTCGTCGGTCATCTCGCGAAACGGCGCCGAGGTGCGGATTTTCCGACGCCGCGCCAGCTTCAGCATCCAGTCGTTCATCTCGCGATACGCGGGCGTTCGCCACGGCGCGACGAGGCCGTTGCGCATCGACAGATTCGGATTCGGAATGACCTTGTCGAGATCGAGCTCGACGGTGCGGCCGAAGCCTTCGCATTCGGGACACGCGCCGATCGGGCTGTTCGATGAAAACAGCGCCGTGGTCGGCTCGGCAAACGCAGTCGCGCATCGCGAACAGTTAAAGCGCCGGTCGAAATCGATCGCGCCGACGCTATGCGTATTGCCGTTGTCGCGCTCGACGCGCACCGCGCGCGCGCGTCCGGCCCCCAGGTAGAAGGCTTTCTCGAGCGCCTCGCGCACGCGCTCGATTTCGCCATCGCTACTGACCGAAATGCGATCGACGACCACCATCATCGTATTGTCAGGCGGTGGCGTCGCGCCGTTTTGCGCTTCGGCGGCAATCGCGCGCGCGGCGAACTCTGCCGTCTCGGTGATCGCGTCGTTGGCGTACAGGCGATGGTACCCGTTCTGAATCAGGTAGCCTGCGGCGTCCGGAATCGAGCGCGAGCCCGCCTCGAACGGCGCCAGCATGACGTAGAGCCCGGGCGCCGCGAGGATTTGCGCACCGGCGCTCTCGACGGTGTCGCGGCTCACCTCGCCGCCGCATTTCGGACAAACGGTGCGTCCGACAGTCGCGAACAGCAGGCGAAGATAGTCGCTGATCTCGGTGACGGTGCCGACCGTCGAGCGCGCATTCTTGATGGTGTTCTTCTGGCGCAGCGCGAGCGCCGGCGGAATCTCGGAAATCGCGTCAACGTCGGGCCGCTCCATTCGCTCCAGGAACAACCGCGCGTAGGTCGAAAGGCTCTGCACGTAGCGCCGCTGGCCCTCGGCATAAACGGTGTCGAAAACGAGGCTCGATTTGCCGGAGCCGGAGACCCCGGTCACGACAGTCAGCTTTTCGCGGGGAATTTCGAGCGAAATATCAGCGAGGTTGTGAGTGCGCGCGCCCCGGATACTGATTGAGCGATCCAAGCTTGTTCCCAGCCACTTACCGAGGATCTGCGATGGGGCGGGCTTTCTTCTTGCGCTCACCCGGATATTCGTCGGCGACTTTTGCGTACAACTCGGCGAGCTGGACGTCGAATTTCGCCTGGATGCGGCGGGTTTCGGCCTCGCGTTCGGCCACCGGCATCGGAGCGAGCCGCGCCAGTTCCTCTTCGAGCCGCTGCATCAGGCGATTTCGCGCCACCAGGTATTCGTAGCCGTTCATAGGCGCCAAAACCTCAAATTCCAAAGATCAGAATTATAGGTTATCCTGCGACGAGCGAATAGCCCGTACGTGTTATCGGGCAACTTGACGTGGGAACTCATACTGAATCATCGCTTGACTCGAGCCGCGTCGAAATCGTTCGCGCGTGGCCTGATGCCTCGATCTGCCACGGATTTATCGGGCGCTCCGGCGGCGTCAGCACGGGCGCGTTCGCCTCGATGAATCTTTCCTATTGGGTCGGCGACGCCGAACGCGCCGTCGATGCTAACTGGAATCGCGTGCGTCGCGAGGTGCCCGACCTGAAGCTGGTCGCGAGGCTGAACCAGGTGCATGGCAATGTCGTTCACGCTGCGACTCGCGAGACTGCGGGGCTTCGGCCGGCGGGTGATGGGATCGTGACAGCAGAACCCGGCGTCATGGTGGGAATCTTCACGGCCGACTGCGTGCCGATACTGATGGTCGATTCGGAACGCAGAGTAGCCGGCGCGTTGCATGCAGGATGGCGCGGCGTCATCGCGGATATCGCCGATGCGGGCGTCCGCGCGATGGTCCAGCTCGGTGCCCGCGCCTCCGACCTCCACGCTGCGATGGGACCGTCGATCGGCCAGTGTTGTTTCGAAGTCGATGCCGAGCTTGGCGAGCGCTTCGGCCGTGAGATTGCCGGCGCGCGGAATCATACGAGGGCAGGGCGGGCCGGAAAGGCCTTTATCGATTTGCGTGCTGTCGTGCGCGACCAGCTCGAGCGTGCGGGACTCGCGGCCGCGAATATCGCAAGCATCGGGCCGTGCACTCGGTGCGCATCCGAACGGTTTTTCTCGCGGCGCGCGGCTGGCGGAAAGATCACAGGCTTGCAGATGAGCTTTGTCGGCTTTGCGGAGTAGCGATATGCCGCAACGCAAACCAAAGAAGCATCGCGCCGGCGGCCTGATCGCGAAAATCCGCAAGCCGATGGCGCCGCCGTCGAAGACGATCGAAGATCCGACCAAATACAAGCGCGAGCGCGAGCTGGAAAAACTTCGCCGCGAGGAAAAATCCGGGAATTCCTGATGCCCACTCCCGTTAACGGACAGGTTCGAGTTGGAATTATCGGCGCGGGCCTTATTGGCCAGTTGCATTCGAGGATGCTTCGCTTCGTCGCCGATGCCACCGAGCAGGGCGTTCGCGTCGTGTCGGTTGCCGATTTGTCGCATGCGGCGGCGGAGCGGCTTGCGGCGCGATGGCGGGGCGCGCGGGCGCTCGAGTCGGCCGAAGAGATAATCGCGGATTCGTCGATCGACGCGGTATGGATTTGCACGCCGACCGCGATGCATCGGAAGATCTGCATTGCCGCGGCGCAAGCGGGCAAGCATATTTTCTGCGAGAAGCCGCTCGCGATGACGGCCGCGGAAGCGTCTGCCATGGCGGCAGCGATTGCGGCGTCGGGTGTGACGAGCCAGGTCGGTCTCGTGCTGCGATTCTCGCCGGTATACAACGTCATCAAAGCGATGTTCGAGCAGCCGGAAGTCGGCAAACTGCTCAGCGTCACGATGCGCGACGATCAGGATTTTCCGACGCGCGGTACGCATGCGAGCGCGTGGCGCAACGACCCGTCGCTGACCGCGGGCGGCACGCTCATCGAGCACAGCGTCCACGATTTCGATCTGCTGACGTGGATGTTCGGGCCGGTGACGAGCCTTTACTGTCGCACGCGCAACCTGAACGGAGCTGAGGGAGTTGAAGACTTCGGCGCGACGTCGATGGAATTTGCGGGCGGCGCGCATGGCCAGCTCACTTCGATTTGGCATCGGATGATCGCGCGCGCGAGCAATCGAAGGCTTGAAGTCTTCGCCGAGAACATGTTTGCTGCATCCGACGCCGACACGCTGGGGCCGATCGTTTTCCAGCGCGGGTCCGGCGTCAACGAGGAGACCATTGCGAGTGACGCGGTGATGGCGCGATACACGGAAAAGATCCTGCGCGAGCGGCGGTACCTGGCGCCAATCAAGGATCGGCTCGCGATTCCCTACGCCGCCGAGGATGCGACCTTTATCGCGGCGCTCAAGGGACTGTGCGAACCCGATCCTGAATTTGCGGCGGGCCTCGCGGCGCAGCGGATGGTGGAAGCGGCGTACGAGTCGGCTCGCTCGGGCGCGGCGGTGCAAATCAGAACTTAAAGTGTTACTTTAATCGGGGGTGCGATCCAATTCATGATCGACTTTGAACTGAGCGAAGAACAACAGATGATCCGCGACAGCGTTGGCGCGTTCGCGCGCGAGGAGATTCGTCCCGCCGCGCGGCCCGCAGACGAAGGCGGCGCGATTCCCGCCGCGCTGATCGCCAAGGCGTGGCAATTCGGATTCGTCAGCGGCGCTATCCCGGAGAAATTCGGTGGCGGTGGCGACGCCCGCTCGGCGGTGACCGGCGCGATCGTCGCGGAGGAACTCGGCTTCGGCGATATTTCGATCGGGTTGCACGTGCTCGCGCCGCGGCTGTTCGCATTTCCGATCGTCGAGATGGGCACCGACGAGCAGCGCGCCAAATATCTGAAGCGATTCGCGGGCGCCGACTTCGCCGCCGCGACCGCGGCCGTCATGGAGTCGCGCTTCGATTTCGATTTGTCTGCGCAGCAAGCCTCGGCCAAGCGTGACGGCGTGGGATACATCCTCAACGGCGCCAAGTGCTACGTGCCGCTCGCAGCCGAGTCCGACACGATGCTGATTTATGCGACGACGGACGCGTCGAAGGGTTTTGCGGGCGTCGACGGGTTTATCGTTCCACGCGGCGCGGCGGGCGTCACGATTTCCGAGCGCGAAAAAAACATGGGACTC
>JBAWCX010000009.1:0-15383 GCA_049590495.1 Binatus sp. (SeqCode) | reverse complement strand
ATCCAAGCCTCCATAGAGCGTCGCCATTTCGCCGCTGTGCGGCGGGGCGCCGCTCCACGTAGTCCACTTGATAGCATCGGGAAGAGTTATCTGAGTCTCTGATGGATTGATTGCGCTGGCCCGCGCCATCGTGCCCGATGCCGCGAGTTGCAGGCCCCCGGCCAGCATGCCGAGCAAAAGCGCCCGGCGGGTCAAACAAATGTCATCGTCGAGGATGACGACGGCGCCAGAAGACTTCGTTCCGCGCTGGTTCACGGCATTGTTCTCCTTTGTTCCCATTTGGGCCGACCGCGCTATCCCCGAGTTCAGGGATGAACTAGTTCAGCCTGACGCGGCCCGATTTTCTCTGCTACGTATACAGGTATGGACGATCCGTCAGGATGCCGCACGCTCGCCCGACTCGGACACGAATTCAGGCGATGCTTACCTCTCGCCAAAACAATTTTTGACGGAACGAAACTACCAATGGTAGTGGACGCGCCTCGATACCACAACATATGGTATGAATCGTCGCTTTCCCTCCACATCTGGTTCCCCTTTCCCGCGCGGGCCCGAAAAAAGGGGTTAGGGGTTGGGTTGCTGCGCGTGGCGGGCGGCGCCGATCGCGGTCGCGAAGTCGGCGTGCTCGGGAATGACGAAGCGGCGACCAAACGGGAAGTCGAGGCGCTTCATCTCCTGCATGAATCGGAACAGTCGCGACAGCTTGCCGGTGAGCACGATATTTTCCTGGCCGCACGCGCGCGCGCTGGCGAGCGCGAGCACACCGATCGATTCGGTGATCATGTTCATGATGGCGAGCGCCTTGTCCTCGGGCGTCGCGTCGGCGCTTATCTTGCCAAAGTTCGCGGCGGTGGTGTTCGGTGGCAGGTCGCCGATCGAGCCGCCCGCGATGTCGCGAACGCTGAGATCGATGCGGCGAAGATCACCCTTGCGCGCGAGTTTTTCGAGCCGCTCGATCGTCGAGACGCCCAGCATGTGCTTGGCGAGTCCGAGCAGCGTCCCGCCGCCAACTCCCGTGCCGCTGAAGTGCGCGATTTTATCGCGCGTGACCGACACGATTGCGGTGCCCGTGCCCAGCGAGACAACCAGCGCGCTTTCCTTGCCGGCGAGCGAAGTGCCGCCGATTCCGATCGCGGTGAACTCGTTGACCTTGACGACCGGCCTGCCCAGCAGGGACTTGGTGAGCACGCGCGAGCCCGCGCCAGTGGCTGCCACGCATTCCACGTCTTCGAGCTTGATGCCGAAATCGGCGACCAGCTTGCCGAGCGCGCCCGCAGCCGCCGCAACGGGGTCGTTGGCCTCGATCGTTACGACGTGCAAGCCGCCATTTTCGAGGATGACGGCGTCGGTGGTCGAACCGCCGATATCGATGCCAACGATCATAGGTGGTGCCGGCTCCTGTCCAGCCCGTCATGAAGCTAGAACAGCGGGAGCCACCTGCGCAACGACACGGCGACAGGGGTCGGAGCGCCTTAGCCGGACTCGGCCATTGTGATACTTTCTGAAAATGGCACGGCGCAAGGCCGAATCATCGCAAAGTCTGTTTCCACCGCGCACTCCTCTCAGCCAGCCGCTGGCCGACCGGATGCGTCCGCGCACGCTCGAGGAGATTGTCGGCCAGGAGCATCTGCTTGGCCCGGGAAAGTTCCTGAGCCAGATGGTCGCGGCGCACGTGCTGCACTCGATGATCCTCTGGGGCCCGCCGGGCACCGGCAAGACGACGCTCGCGATCGTGCTGGCGGAGCAATCGGGCGCAGTCTTCCGCAAACTTGCGGCGGTGACGTCGGGCGTCGCCGATTTGCGCGACGCGGTCGAGGCGGCGCGCCACGATCTCGAGGCGGGTAAGCGCACCGTGGTCTTCATCGACGAGATTCATCGATGGAACCGCGCGCAGCAGGACGCGTTCCTTCCGCATGTCGAGAGCGGCTTGATCACGCTTATCGGCGCGACCACGGAGAATCCGTCGTTCGAGGTAATCTCGGCGCTGCTCTCGCGGATGCGGCTGCTCGTGCTGCATCCGCTGTCGGAGGAAAACGTCGCGACCCTGGTGCATCGCGCGCTCGCCGACAAGGAACGCGGACTGGGCAACACCGGACTCAAGCTGGGCGTCGGCGCGATCGACGAGATCGTTCGATACGCGGGCGGCGACGCGCGGCGTGCGCTCGGCACGCTCGAGATTGCGGCGGAGTTCGCGCAAAACGCGGGTGCGACGATTATCACGCCCGAACATATTCGCGAGTCGGCGCAGCAGAAGGCGCTGCTCTACGATCGCGCGGGCGAGGAGCACTACAACGTAATCTCGGCGTTTATCAAGAGCATGCGCGGCAGCGATCCCGACGCGGCGGTTTACTGGATGATGCGGATGGTCGAGGCCGGCGAGGATCCGCTGTTCATCGCGCGGCGGATGGTAATCTTCGCGTCGGAAGACGTCAGCAACGCCGATCCGCGGGCGCTTCAAATTGCGATCGCCGTCAAGGAAGCGGTGGACTTCGTCGGGATGCCGGAGGGGGTGATCCCGCTCGCGCAGGGCGTGACGTACCTGGCCAGTGCGCCGAAGTCCAACGCGTCGTATCTCGCGATGCGCGCGGCCGGCGAAGATGCGAAAACGCTTGGCGCGCTGGCGGTGCCGCTGCATTTGCGCAACGCGCCGACACCGATGATGAAAGGACTCGGCTACGGCAAGGACTATCGCTATCCGCACGATTTCGAAGGCGCGCTGGTCGCGCAGAACTACCTGCCTGACGAACTCGGCGACAAGATCTATTACGAGCCGTCCGAGCGCGGCTATGAAAGCAGGATTCGCGAGTTTCTCGCCCGCGCGCGCGAGGCGCGCAACACCACGTCGCGGCGCAAGCCGGGCGGGAAAGACTGATGGGGGAAAAGCGAACCGCGGGAGCCGGAGCGTATCCGTTCCCGCGGTCCACAAAATCGGGCCGAGATTATTTCGCGCCGAGAACCGCGTCCTTCAACGCTTTGGCAGCGGTGAAGCGAAGCCGGGTGCGCGCCGGAATCTTGATCTCCTGACCGGTGGCCGGATTGCGGCCCATGCGCGCCTTGGTCTTGCGCTTGCGGAAGATACCGAGGCCGGCCAGCCGCAGCGATCCTTCCTTCTTGAGCTCGCGGACGACCAATGCGTTGAGTTCCTCGAGCACCTGCTTGCCTTGCTTCTTGGTGAGTTCGAGCTTTTCAGCCATGTGGGCTGCTACCTGCGACTGAGTCATCATCCTCCTCCTTGCGTCCCGGGTTGCGGGCTTTCAGTGAGGGTGAACGAGTAGCGTGAGAAATTCAAGGGCGGACAGCACGAAAATCGCATTTTTTTCTAGGGATCGTGATGGTTTTTGCACAGGCCCATCGCGCGTGCCTTGAGCCCCAATGGTTTTGCGCGGGAGGTTGATGCAAACCGCACGATCGCGCCGTCAGTAGCGGACTTCGACGAGGTAGAGACCGCCGGGCGGCGCGTTGGCGGGAGCCGCGTGCCGATTTCGTGCGGCGAGAATCGCGGCGATTTTCTCAGGCGTGAGCTTGCCGCGTCCCACGTCGATCATAGCCGCGACCATCGCACGCACCATGTGACGCAGAAAACTCGTCGCCTCGACGCGGTAGAGAACAACGTCGCCGTCGCGCGTCCACTCGCTCGAAATCACGCGGCGGATAGTGGTCGTCACATCGGTGCCGAGCGAGCGGAACGCGGCGAAGTCGTGCTCGCCGACGAAGACGCGCGCAGCGCAGTTCATCGCCGCGAGATCGAGCTGGTCGCGGACCAGCCAGCTATAGCGATACTCGAAAGCCGACGCGATCTTGCGATTCAACACGCGATATTCGTACAAGCGCGAGCGGGCAGCGCGGCGCGGGTCAAAGGCGTTGGGCGCGGGCGCGACGTCGAGCACCACGATGTCGGCGGGCAGCATCGCGTTGAGAGCGCGCTGCAATTCGCCGCTATCAAATGCGCGCGGAATCGAAATCGAGGCGACCTGCCCGCGCGCATGCACGCCGGCGTCGGTGCGGCCTGAACCGAACACGCGCACCGGGACGGCGAAGATCCGCTCGAGCGCGGCTTCGATCCTTCCCTGAATCGAATCGTGGCGCGGCTGAAGCTGCCATCCGGAATAGTTGCTGCCGTCGTACTCGAGCGTGAGCTTGAGAACCATCGCGCGGACAGGTCAGGCGAGAGCGGGCGAGCTGAGCGCCAGCGTCTCGGCGATCCACAGCGCTCCCAGAGCAGCCATGCGCGTATTGTCGAACACGCACCACAACGAGAGCGAGTCGGGGCGCGTCTCGACACTGACGACGATCGCCTCCTGGCCGACGGCGTCGATCACACCGAGCGGTTCGCCTTCTTCGGCGATCAAGATGCCGGGCGCGACGCGCAGCAGTTCTACAGCGTCTTCGCCGTTGCCGCGGCTGTCGAGCGGCCGCTGGATATCGACGGTCAACGCGGAACCGTGAAGAACGGGAATTGCGGCGGCCTGCACGGAGAGCGCAGGCGCTTTCTCGAGCAGCGTCGCGACCTGCGCGGCGATCGCGGCCGCGACCGAACGTTCGTGCTCGCGCATGAAGGCATTGAAGCCGCGTTGGACTTCATCGTCGTCGAGCGCCAGCCGCGCGCTCAGAAGATCGGTGGTCTGATCGACAGTCGCACTCAGCACGTCCCTGCCGCCGGCGCTCGCGCCGAGCATCGCGGTAGCAGCGACGAATCCATCGCGCGTGCCAAGCGCCTTGAGACAGGTGCCAAGCACATGGGCGACGGGATGAGGAATTGCGAAGAGCTTCGAAGTGCGCAACTTCGCGATCGCCTCGCGCGAAGTGAGTCCGGGCGCCACCATCGGCACGTCCGACGGCGGGCGATTCGCCGCGCTCAGATCGATGAGAATCGGGCCGGGGAGTGCTGCGACAATTTCCGCGGCGCGCGGCGCGGGAATCGCGAGGAAAGCGATATCGAAGTCGCGGAGATCGGCGGGACTCTCGAGCGCGTCGACGAGGCGTTCTTCGCCGGCGGCGTCGACGGTCTGCGTCGCGCCCGCTTCAGTGGCGAACAGTTTCAGTTCGCTCAGCTGGAAGCCGCGCGCGGCGATCAGTTCGATAAGCTGGTTGCCGACCGCGCCGGTGGCGCCGACAACCGCCACTCTCGGCTCGCGGGAAATGCTCATTCGCCTTCGCTTTCGGAGCTCTCGAGTTTTTCGCGAACCAGCCGGCCCATCGCCTTGCACCCGACGGTCTGCGTGCCGGCGCCGCCGTGAAGGTCGCGAGTGCGATAACCGTCGCGCACGACGGAATCGACCGCCTGCGAAATCAGCTCGGCTTCGGAGCGCATCCCGAGCGAATGCTCGAGTAACATCGCCGCCGACAGGATCGCAGCGAGCGGGTTGGCCTCGTCGCGGCCCGCGATGTCCGGCGCGCTGCCGTGAATCGGCTCGTAGAGCCCGACGCGGAAACCCGCGCTGTTGAGCTCCTCGCCGAGCGACGCGGACGGCAACAGGCCCATCGAGCCGGCGAGCACCGAGGCCTCGTCGGTCAGGATATCGCCGAACATATTCTCGGTGACGACCACGTCGAAGTCCTTGGGGCGGCGTATCAGATGCATCGCCATCGAATCGACCAGCTGATTCTCGAACGCGACGTCCTTGAACTGCGCACTCAGCTCGGTTGCGATTTCGCGCCACAAGCGCGACGTCGCGAGCACGTTGGCTTTGTCGACTGAGGTCAGTTTTTTGCGGCGGTCCCGAGCCAGCTCGAAACCAAACTTGAGCACGCGCGCAATTTCGGCTTCGGTGTAGAAGCAGGTATCGACCGCCTCGCGGCCGTCCTTCGCCGCGCGCTTTTCGCTCGGCTTGCCGTAGTAGATGCCGCCGGTCAGCTCGCGAATGATGACGACATCGACGCCGTTTACCACTTCAGCCTTGAGCGGCGACGCCGCCATCAGTTCCTTGACGGTTTTGACGGGGCGGATGTTGGCGAACAGTCCCAGGGCCTTTCGAAGTCCGAGCAATGCCTGCTCTGGACGCTTCTCTGCGTTCGGCTTGTCCCATTTCGGTCCGCCGACGGCGCCGAGCAGAATCGCGTCGCTGTCTTGCGCGAGCTTGAGCACCTCGTCGGGCAGCGGAGTGCCGGCGGTATCGAGCGCGTGACCGCCAATCATGCCCTCCTTGAACTCGAGATCGACGGCCGATCGGCGCGCGATGATCTTGAGAACCTGCAGAGCTTCTCCGACGACCTCCGGGCCGATGCCGTCACCTTTGAGAACTAGAATTTTATAGGCCATGCGAAAGCGCTGAACGCCTGGAGGTGAAGATCGGGAGGAGCGTCGGACAGTCTCGACCCGTCAGTGTATAGCCTCGAAAATTAAGAGCGCAGATTGGCCCGAGTGCGCTGTAGCAAACCTCGCCACAATGGCGGGCGCCGCCAGAAGCCGCACGTCGCGCAGGGTGAAGAGCGAATTCAACTTCAAACTCAATCTCCCCAAGCACTTAGCCCAAGTAGGAAGTTGCGGCAAGCCCCATCGCTGCCGCTCATCGGACGTCGGTGGTCGGCTTGAGCGGTGCGTGCTTGCGCGCCTTCAGCCGGTTGAGCGCGTTTACCAGCGCGAGCGCACTGGCCATGACGATGTCGCTATGCGCGCCCTGACCGGCGACGGTAACGCCGTTTTCGCGAATCATGCAGCTCACTTCGCCGAGCGCGTCGGTGCCGCCGGTGATAGCTTTGACTGCGTAGCGCTCGAGCGCGGGATTGATTGCGGCGATTTTGTAGATCGCCTTGTAGCACGCATCGACCATCCCGTCGCCTTCGCCCTCGGCCGAGCACTCTTTTCCTTCCACGCGCAGCGTGACTTCCGCGTGCGGCGTGCTCTTGCTGGACGAGCCGACTTTCAGGTCGACCAGCTCGTAGTGATCGACAGTCCGGCGCGCGCTTTCGGTGACGAGCGCCAGGATGTCGTCGTCGTACACGATTTTCTTTTTGTCGCAGAGCGCCTTGAATTCGGCGAACGCCTTGTTCACGTCGACGTCGTCGATATCGACGCCAAGCTCCTCGAGCCGGTTGATGAACGCGTGACGCCCGGAATGCTTACCCAGCACCAGCTTGTTCGAGGGGATGCCGATATCCTCGGGCTTCATGATCTCGTAGGTGAGCTTGTACTTCAGCACGCCGTCCTGATGGATTCCGGCTTCGTGCGCGAACGCGTTGTCGCCGACGATCGGCTTGTTGGCCGGTACGGACTGGCCGATCACCTGCGACAGCAGGCGCGAGGCCGGGTAGATCTGGCGCGTGTTGACGCGCGACTGCACGCCCATCAGGTCGTGGCGCGTCTTCATCGCCATCACGACTTCTTCCATCGAGCAGTTGCCCGCGCGCTCGCCGATTCCATTGATCGTGCATTCGATCTGACGCGCGCCGTTGCGAACCGCCGCCAGTGAATTCGCGACCGCCAGCCCGAGATCGTTGTGGCAGTGCGCGCTCCAGATGACTTTGTCGGCGCCCGGAACTCTTTCGCGCATGTAAGCGAACATCCGGCCGAATTCCTCGGGGATGGCGTGACCGGTGGTATCGGGCAGATTGATCACCGTCGCGCCCGCACGAATCACCTCGCTGCAAACGTCGACCATGTAGTCCCAGTCGGAGCGCGACGCGTCCTCGCAGGAGAACTCGATATAGTCGAGATGCTTTTTCGCGCGCGTGACGGCCCACGTCGCAGCGTCGAGCACATCCTCGCGATTCATGTTGAGTTTGTACTTGAGATGTATTTCCGAGGTCGCGATGAAGATGTGAATCCCCGGATGCTTGGCTTTGTCCACTGCGCGCAGCGCCGAATCCACATCCGGCTCGCCCGTACGCGACAGGCTGAGCACCACAGGATCGGTGACTGCCTGCGCGACGCGAGTAATCGACTCGAAGTCGCCGGGCGAAGAAACGGCAAAACCGGCTTCTATGATATCTACGTTGAGGCGTTCGAGTTGGCGCGCGAGTGCGATCTTCTCCTCGACGTTCATCGTGCATCCCGGCGATTGCTCGCCGTCGCGCAGCGTCGTGTCGAAGATCCGGACGTAGTCCTTTTCGCTATCCTTCGAGGCCGTGGTCGCGTGTGCCATCGTCATTCCTCCCGCATCGTCGCCACGGGATCAGCGGGCCAATCGTTCGCCATGAGCGGAACCTGAAAAAAGAAAACGCCCCGGGCGGCTTCGATCGGCCCACTGCCCGGGGCGTGTGTCTCAGTTTAATCAGGCCGTTAGACCTGTCCGGACGCGCGCCTGGCGTGGGCCCCTGTAAGGGCCAGGCTCAGCAGCAGCTCCGGTAGCAGGTTGCAATACATCGTGTACGGATTCTAAACGGCGACCGCGATATCAGTCAAGGCGTTCAGTGTTGCACGGGCTGATGGTCGCGGAGGCTGCGGGTGCGTCTGGCGACGTCGGCTTGCGGCGTGGCGCCGTTGGCGTCGTGGGATTTGGCGGCTGCGACCGGGTGCAGCACCGATACTTTGGCGCTCAGCCGTTCGCCACGAATCATCAGCGCCGGACCTGACAACACGTACGCAGCCGCGAGCAGGAAGGCGGTGAGCTGCGGCATCGCGAACAGCATCGCGGCAGAGACCATCATGGTGATCACGAGTTCGACCTGTGCGCGTTTTTCGAGCTTCATCGCCTTGAAGCTGGGGTAAGGCACGCGCGAAATCATGAGGCCGCCGAGCACAAGCGTGAACGGCACCATCAGAGTGCAAAGCATCCGCGGCGATTCGAACTCGAAGTAGCTATAAGCCAGCGCGGTTGTGGCTATCATCAGGGCGGCCCCGGGAATCGGCAGGCCGACGAAGCGGCTCTTGTCCGCCGTCGCGGTCTGCACGTTGAAGCGCGCGAGACGTAGTGCGCCGCACAGCACGTACAATCCGCCGACTGCGATTCCGATCGAGTTGATCGGGCGCAGCGCCCACGAAAACGCCAGCATCGCCGGCGCGACGCCGAATGCCACCACGTCGGAGAGGCTGTCGTACTCCACGCCGAATTGGCTCGAGGTGCGCGACGCGCGCGCGATACGTCCGTCGAGGCCGTCGCAGAAGAACGCGATTATGATCATCACGGCGGCGACCTCGAAATGTCCGGTTACCGCGGAAACCATCGAGTAGAAACCCGACAGCAGGCCGATCGACGTGATCGTCGCAGGCAGTAAAAACACTCCGCGGCGGAGCGGGCTTTCAGGTCCGGCGTTGCCGTCGCGGACCTGAGTCGAGTAGAGCGCCATGCGGGCGCGCTCTTCGCGCGAGCGTCGGGAATTGCGGCTCATGGCTCGATTGCTCCGATGATGGATTCTCCGGCGCGAACGCGTTGCCCGAGCGACACCGTGACGCGGTAGTCGGACGGAAAAAAATGATCGACGCGGCTTCCGAACATAATCAGGCCGATCCGTTGACCTGCTTGTATCCTATCATGCGCGCGGAGCCGGCAAACTATCCGCCGCGCGAGGTATCCGGCCACCTGTAGCATGCCGAACGTGCGTCCCGACGCGTCGGTCATCGCAATCAGGTTGCGTTCATTGTGCTCGCTGGCGTCGTCGCGAAACGCGGCGCGGAACTCGCCCGCGATATGCTCGACCATCACGACTTCACCGCCAACTGGCGCGCGATTCACGTGCACATTGAGGGGCGACATGAACACCGAAACGCGATGACAGAGGCGGCCGCTCGAGCCGGGAAACGGCCCATCGGAAATGTCAGTGATTTTGCCGTCCGCGCCGGAGATTACGACGTTTTCGGTGCGAGTTGGATAGCGATCGGGATCGCGAAAGAAAAGCGCAATCGGGATTGCAACAATTACCAGGATCGCGCCGACTGACTTGACGCCAAACGCAATCAGGATGATTCCGACCAGCGCCAATCCGAGCGACAGCATCGCGCCCTCGGTCGCTATTCCGATCGCGCCTGCTATTCGCGCGAGGACGGCGCTCGCCGCCGGGCGCCCGCTGTCGGTTTCGCCCGCCATGACGGTTCAGTTCTTCGACTTGTCGACCAGCCGGTCGCTCGCGAGCCACGGCATGAACGCGCGCAGCTTGCGACCGACTTCTTCGACCGGATGCGATCCCGCTTCCTTGCGCAGTTCGCGGAATCGCGGCAGGCCCGCCTTGTAGTCGCCGATCCATTCGTTGGCGAACTTGCCGGACTGGATGTCGGTGAGGATCTGCTTCATCGCCTCGCGCGACTGCGTGCCGATCACCTTCTTGCCGCGCGTCATGTCGCCGTACTCGGCGGTGTTGCTGATCGAGTAGCGCATGTTCGAGATTCCGCCCTCGTAGATCAGGTCCACGATCAGCTTCACTTCGTGCAATGTCTCAAAGTACGCCATCTCGGGCGCGTAACCCGCGTCGACGAGCGTCTCGTAACCTGCGCGAATCAGTTCGGTCAGTCCGCCGCACAGCACGGATTGCTCGCCGAACAGGTCGGTTTCGGTTTCCTCCCTGAAAGTCGTCTCGATAATCGCCGCGCGTCCGCCGCCAATCGCGCTGCCGTAAGCGAGCCCGACCCTGGCGGTATCCCCCGACGGATCCTGTTCCACCGCGAGCAGACACGGCACGCCGCGGCCCTTGGTGTATTCGGAGCGCACGAGATGACCGGGGCCCTTGGGCGCGATCATGAACACATTGACGTCGACGGGAGGCTTGATGAATTTGAAATGGATGTTGAAGCCGTGGCCGAACGCCAGGTACTTGCCCGGGCTTAGGCCTGGCGCGATCTCCTTTGCGTAGATATCGCCGCCCATCTCGTCGGGCACCAGTATCATGATTACGTCGGCCTGCTTTGCGGCTTCGGCGGTCTCGAACACCGGGATGCCCTGCCTGGTGGCCTTTTCGCGTGACGCCGATTTTGCGCTGAGCCCGACGCACACGTCCATCCCACTGTCGCGCAGGTTGAGCGCATGCGCATGTCCCTGGCTTCCATAGCCAATGACCGCGATCTTCTTGCCCTTGAGTGCGGACAGGTCCGCGTCGCGGTCGTAATAAACCTTCATTTGAATGTTCTCCCGAATTTTCTCGCTGTCAGATTATTCAGCTTCGCGCGGCCGGCGGCTTTCCATGATTGTCGTGGTTCAGCTGCACCGCGCGCGCCATCGCGACTTTGCCCGACCGCACCACTTCCTTGATTCCGAGCGGGCGCACGATCCCGATGAATGCCTTGATCTTTCCGGAGTCGCCGGTCAGCTCGACGGTGATCGCGCGCGGGCCGATATCGATCACGTGGGCGCGATACGCCGCGACGATCGAGTCGAGCTCTGAGCGGGTGCGCTCGTCCACCGCGATCTTGACGATCACCATCTCACGCTCGATCGTCTCGACGTCCTTGAAGTCGGTTATCTTGATCACCGAGACCAGCTTGTTGAGCTGCTTGTTGATCTGCTCGACGATCTGATCGTCGCCGGTGGTCACCAGCACGATCCTGGACACCGTCGGATCGAGGGGGTCCTCGTTGACGGTCAGGGACTCGATGTTGAAGCCGCGGCCCGAGAACAGTCCGGCCACGCGCGCGAGCACGCCGAATTCGTTTTCAACCAGAACCGATATCGTATGACTTGTCATGCGGTGGTGTGCGCGCGCTCATGGCCGGAACCGGTGGCGTCAGCGAGCCTCTTGCTGATAGCGGCCGAGAATCGCCATCATGCGGTCTTTCGAGGCGAGCTTAAGCTTCTGGATCCGCTTTTCTTCGATTTCCTCTTCGTTGGTCAGGTAAAGTTTGCTTCTAAAGACTTCGAGCTTTTGCTTGAGCGCTTGATGCTCCGCGTAGAGGGCCCTCAGCTCCTCGTCGTGGGTCAGATGCTGCCGAATGAGTTCTTCCTCTCGATGCTCCATACGCCCTCCGTGCCTATGCCTGCCGGATTTTTCGAAGTGGGCTTGAACGTAGCCTCCGGCGTCCTGATATATAGCGGCTCCAGCGAAGCCGCTCGATCCGTTTCTCCACGGGCAAACCGCGCCCCGCCAAGCGCCGCGACGCAGACTCCGCGCAAATCGAGCATCCCTGTTTCGAAAACCGCCACCCTATGGCCCCGCGATTCCACAAGGGCCGCCGCATCCTTCGCTCGTTGGTCACCGATGAACATGACGTCCTCAGTGATGCGCGATGCCAGGTGTTCGAGCGCGACTACCAACTCCTGTGACAATTTCTCTAGCCCATTGGCCACGACCCGGTAAAGGGCCGCGTAAACTTCCCCTTTTCGAGCATCCACAACCACGGCCACCAGCCGGCCCGATTCGGTATTGTTGCGCTCCAGCGCAGCTAACGCCATCGCGTCGAAGCCGGGCACGCCGACGAGCGCGCATCCCGACGCCATCGCGATTCCCTTCGCATAGCTGAGCCCGATGCGCAGTCCCGTGAACGATCCCGGCCCGGTGCCGACCGCGATCGCGCCGAGGCCGGCAATCTGCATCCCCGCCGCGCTGAGCAGCTCGTCGATAGCGCCCGGCAATGCGGCGCCATGCGAGCTGACTGGCCGCTCGATCGACGCGGCAACTCTGCCGCCAGCAATCAAAGCGAGGCTTGCAATCGATGTGGAAGTATCGAGTCCCAGGACCGGGCGCGTTGCGACTGCCTCTTCGAGCAGCCGATTAACCTTGCACAATACGCGAGATGTCATTGAAGATTACGAACGCCATCAGTGCTACGAGCAAAAACAGTCCGACCTGGAGCATCGCCTCCCGATAGCGAAGTTCGAGCGGCTTGCCGCGCGCACCCTCGAAGACGAAGAACAGCAGATGTCCGCCGTCGAGCAGCGGCACCGGCAGCAGATTAATGATGCCGAGCTCAAGGCTCAGCATCACGGTAAACATCGCGAGGCTTGCGATTCCGCGATGCGCCTCTTGACCCGCCATCTGCGCGATCATGATCGGTCCGCCGAGCGCGTCGCGCACGGGCGTGCTGCCCGCGAAGATGCTGGCGATGCCGACTACCATCTGGACCGTCATATCGACCGAAGTTTCGCAAGCCTGTTTCACCGCGCCGAACGGACCGTAGTGTTTCGTGATCTCGTCGCCACGCGGCTGCACCCCTATTACCCAGGAGGTTGCGTTAGTGCCGTAAATGGTTTTCTGGTCGAGCCGGGTCGGCTTGATAACAATCGTGCTGCGCGTGGCTGGCGCATCTTTCTGTGTCCGCTCGATCTCCAGCTTGATCTGAGAGCCGTCGCCCGCCTTCACCGTCTTTGAGAAATCGGCCCACGTTTCCATCGGCTGGCCGTCAACCGCGACAATCCGGTCACCGGTCAGAAGTCCGGCCTTTGCCGCCGGGAGATCTTTCGTGGTCTTACCGACTACCGGCAACAACTGCGGCACGCCGGTCATGAAAACCAGGGTGAGCAGGAGCGGCGCGAAGATAATATTCGCCAACGGTCCCGCCAGCACTATCAGAACGCGCTTGCCGAGCGTCTGAGTCGGGAACGCGCGGTCGCAGAACGCCTTAACCAGGATGGCGGAAGGTTGTTCCGCCAACGATTTGATCGCGTCGTCGACCTTGGGCTGACGACGAACTTCATCAATCAGCAGCGCTTCATCTGGTTTCAGTTCGCGCCCGATGATGCTGTGCGCGACGCCGGCGCCCGAGTCGCCCAGGCGATCCGCAATCACGCGCAAGTTGTCGTCGAATCCGGCGCCGGCTTGAATCACGCTGCGCTCACGCGCCGCGCCAATCAGGTCGAGCCCGATCTCGTGAAGATACAAGGTCAATTCGTCGGCCGTGGGCTTCTCGCCGACTTCGTCGCCCAGCATTCGGACATAGCCGCCGAAGGGAGTCGCGCCGATCGAGTACTCGGTCTCGCCGCGCCGGAACCCGAACAATTTTGGCGGGTAGCCGACCGAAAATCGTAGCACGCGAACCCCGACTTTCTTCGCCATCGCAAAATGTCCCGCCTCATGCACGACCACCAACACGGCGAAGACCAGCGCTGCGTACAGAATCGAAGCTATCATTTATTTTCCAACCGGAAGTCCTGTCCGCCAAGTTTCCAAGCGTGAAAATGCGGCTCCCAAAGCCGCATCATCGAAACCAATAGTAAGCGAAAAACACCGCGAAGACCAGTGAACAAGTTCGATCGAGCAGGCCGCCATGCCCCGGAAAAATCCATCCCGAGTCCTTGACTCCCGCCGCGCGCTTCAATGCCGAACCGGCCAGGTCGCCAAGCTGCGCGAGGATGGAAGTTATAGCCGAAAATAACATCACGGAGCCCATATCCCAGGTCCCGCCGATCATCTTAAACAGCAGCCAGCCTGCCACTATCGTCGCGAGCAAGCCGCCCACCGCGCCTTCCACAGTTTTATTCGGGCTGACGCTCGGCGCGAGCTTCATGCGTCCTAGGTACATCCCGACGAAGTACGCGCCGCTGTCGCTCACTACAGCCAGCAGGATGACCAGCAGAAGCTGGTCGATGCCGCCGGGACTATTGCGCAGTAGCGCGAAAAAAGGGAACAGGAATCCGACATACGCCGCGCCCATGAAGACGAGTCGCGGGCCGCGGAATCTCTCGCCGCCGCCGGCGACTTCGATTCGCAACACCAGCCCGAGCATCATGAGGATAACGATCACCGGCACCACCCATCCAACCCATCCCAGGTCGCCGCCGTAAAGAAGCGCGAACAAAGGCACGCCGCCAACCACGGCGAACAGCGGTACCGCAACCCAGTGGAGCGCGCCGGTCATCGCGGCGACTTCGTAGAGTCCCCACAGGCCGGCGACCGCGTTGAAAATCGTGAAGAACCAGGCCGGCGACCAAAGCACCAGCGCGGCCACCGCAGGCAGCAGGACCGCCGCTGTCAGAAGCCTAGTTCTGAGCACGCAGACGGGTGTCGGAGCCGTTGGTGACTGCGCCGAAGCGGCGCTCGCGAAGCTGGTAGGCGGCGATCGCGCTCAGGAACTCGCGCTCGCGGAAATCGGGCCACAGCGTGTCCGTGAAATACAGTTCGGTGTAGGCGAGCTGAAAGAGAAAAAAATTGGAGACTCGCAGTTCTCCCGAAGTTCGAATCAGCAGGTCGGGATCGGGAAGTCCGGTGGTGGTCAATTCGCGCGCCACCAGTTGCTCGTCGATTTGATCGGGTGAAATCGCGCCGTCCGCCACCGCCCGCGCGATCGACCGCGCAGCGTTGACGATGTCCTGCCGACCGCCGTACGACAACGCCAGCGCCACCGTCATTGTGCGATTTTCCCGCGTCGCCGCTACGGTCTCGGCAAGAGCGTCGCGCACCCGCGGCGGCAGCCGCTCGGTGTCTCCCAGAGCCACCACGCGGATGTCGCGCTTCATCAGGCGCTTGGTCTCGGTGATGAGATAGCGATGGAACAACTGCATCAGGAAGCTGACTTCGGTGGTCGGCCGGCCCCAGTTTTCGCTCGAAAATGCGTAGAGCGTGAGGTACGGGATGCCGAGTTCGCG
>JBAWCX010000008.1:0-4159 GCA_049590495.1 Binatus sp. (SeqCode) | reverse complement strand
CATTATTCTGCTGGTAGCGGTAATGATCCTCCCCTCAGGAAAATCCCGAATCCTGTCTTTCGCGATCCTAACAAGCGTTCTCTTAGCGCTCGCCATCATGATTCGACCCACTGGAATGTTCGTTCCTCTCGCGGTCGGGGCAACCATCCTGGCGCTGCCAATTTCGTGGCGGGCCAGCGTGAGTTCAATACTCATTGTGTCAGTCCTGCCCGCCGTCGCTGTGGTCGGCTGGACTCATCGCAACGTCTCGTGTTGCAACGTTTCCACGATTGCGACAGCCGGAGCCAATGATCTCTACAGATTCAAGGCTGCCGCCGTCGTCGCATTGAGCGAGCATGAAAGCTTCGATGTTGCACAGCATCAACTGGATCTTGCGCTGCCACCTAATGTTCGTCCCGGCAACGATCCCGACGAGGTCGAGCGTCGTGCAATGCGGATCTTTCGCGAGCGGCCGATCGCGGTCGCGCGCATGACGGCCAAGTCGGCCGCGGTTCTCCTTTTCGTCCCCGCCGGAACCGTCTTGAGTCGAATGCTCGGATTCGATTGGCGGGCATCCAATCCTGGTGGCCGCAAAGAAGATATCCAGCCGGTCTTGAGCTCTCTTTTTTCGGATCCGGGCATGTTGCTCCTCGTCGTATTTCAAATCGTGTACTGCCTAGTCATTGCGGTTGGCATCGTTCTCGCCCTCATCAACGTGCGCGAGATGAACGCGGAACAGAGGAGATTGGTACTGCTCTGTGCTCTGATGGCCATGGTGTTGCTCGCGCCGAATGTTGGCGGTGCGGCAAAATTTCGCATGCGTAGTCCCGCGGCGCCGGCGATGGTCATTTTGGCTGCGATCGGGTTGCGCCGTTTCTCAAGAGCGCTTCGGTTCGAATCCAAATCCTTCTTGCCGGCGCCTGCCGCTAGTAAATCGAGTCAATCGACGTTTTCCGCATTCAAGAGCGCATCGGTTCCTCCGTCAGCGAGCAGTGTGAACGCTACCGAAGTGGGCGCTCCGAGGCCGCTGCGCGGCGGATTCCGGAGCAAAGTTTGCTAATGCTTGTTGCCCATGCTAATTGGCGATTCTGGAACTCAACCAGAAGCCGCATCTTCAGCGATAACCGGCACTCGTCGAGCATTGCCTCGAAAAGCGATCGCGACTTTCTGAAGCTCAGGAATTAGAACGCGATATGGAGTTCCCCGCCAAATCGATATCTAGGCTTTCATTTGCTCCGGTCGCAGGTCGTGCCTGGGTGCTGGCAGGGTTGTTCTTGACCACGTTGGCGACGCTAGCGCTGGAAATGCTCGATACCCGCCTGCTATCAGTCCTGACTTGGTATCATTTGTCATTTTTCGCGATCTCGATGGCGATGTTTGGCATGTCGGCGGGCGCCGTTCACGTTTACGTGGGCGGAGAAAGGTACCAGAATGACCGGGTCGCTCCAGAATTGGTTTCCACCTCGGTTTGGTTCACGCTTGCCATTCCGGCAGCGCACGTCCTCAACCTGATGATTCCAATCGAATTGGATTCTTCGCTCATTGCTATTTTAGCTCTGCTGATTTCGATGATTCTGGTCGCTGTACCGTTTTACCTGTCAGGCATCGTTGTCGCTCTCATACTCACACGGCTGCCCGGGAAGATCGGGCTAACCTACGCCGCTGACATGGTGGGCGCCTCGCTCGGCAGCATCCTCGTTATTCCTCTGTTGCATTGGGCAAACATCGCCTCGGCGACCTTCTTCGTCGGAGCGCTTGCGGGCATAGGTGCGCTTTGTTTTTGCCGATTCGCGGGTCTGCGATTCCGCCGTTCGATCCTTGTAGCAGTGCCTGTCCTTTTAGGGCTCGCGATTTTGAACAGTCTCACGCTGCACGGGTTCCGCGTGATGTTCACCAAGGGTGAGCCTCAGCCGGCCTCAGAACTACAATTCGAAGCCTGGAACACCTACTCGCAGATTACGGTCAAGAAACCGGCCGTCGAACAGCCTTACTACTGGGGTCCTGGAAGCGGGATTCCGCCGAAGTCGGTCACCCTTGCCCGTATGTATATCGACGGCGGCGCCGCAACTGCGATGACCAAGTGGAACGGTGACGCATCGCAACTCGACTGGGTTCGCTACGATGTAACCTCGTTGCCCTACCATCTGCGCAAGGGTGGAGATGTTGGAATCATAGGAGTTGGCGGCGGGCGTGACGTTCTGACTGCACTATGGGCAAACAGCAAGGCCGTGACCGGGATCGAGCTGAATCAAATCTTTGTGTATTTGCTAGAGGGGCCGATGCGCAATTTCTCCGGTATAGTGCAGCAGCCCCAGGTCGAACTGGTGAACGATGAGGCGCGCTCCTATCTGACCCGCAGCGCCAAGCGTTTCGACGTTCTCGAGATGTCGTTGATCGACACATTTGCGGCGACCGGCGCCGGCGCTCTGACGCTTTCGGAGAACGGATTGTACACAGTGGAGGCTTGGCGCGTGTTTCTCAGCGCGCTCAAGCCTGACGGAATCTTCAGCGTATCGCGCTGGTTCTCGCCCGAGCAGGTTTCCGAGACCAGCCGGCTGGTGGCGCTGGCAACCGCCGCACTGATCGATCGCGGTGTACCTGATCCCGCTGACCATCTTGCGATGGTATCGGCAGGAAAGGTGGCTACCCTGTTGGTTTCCCAGGAACCATTTACTCCCGAAGATCTGCAGACATTATCGTCGGCAGCGAAGCTCTACGGATTCAATCTGCTCATCGCTCCCGGCCGCACGCCGGCAATTCCGTTGTTTGCTGCGATCTTGAGATCAAAATCGCGTGCCGAGCTGTCCGCGGCAACTCGGGATCCCTCTTATGATTTTTCCCCGCCGACCGATGAGCGTCCGTATTTCTTCAGCATGCTCAAGCCGCGCGCACTTCTGACCATCGGCGGCCTGAAAAGGCACTGGGGCGTGAGCGCCGGAGGCAATCTCATCGCGACTGCCACCATGTTGGTCTTGACGGCAATAGCGCTAACGCTGGTGGCGGCGATGATTCTCTGGCCGCTGTGGAGATTCGGCGTCCCAAATATGCGCCAGGGGACCTTTGCGGCCTCGATCCTGTACTTCTCGCTGATCGGTTTCGGCTTTATGATGATCCAAATTCCTTACATGCAGAGGTTTTCGGTCTACCTGGGACATCCGACATACGCCATCGCAGTGATCTTGTTTTCGATGATTCTGTTCACTGGGATAGGTAGCTGGATTTCTGACTATGCGCCTGTCGAAGCTCGTCCCTCAATAATATACGGTATTGCGCTCTTGATCGCTGTCGCGGTCTTGGTCATCACGCTGTCAACTCAATTGATCATCGACAGGACGATTCAATTTCAGATCTTCGCCAGATGCCTGATCGTGGTCGCGATGATCGGTCCGCTTTCTCTTTTGCTCGGCTTCTGTTTTCCAATTGGCATGCGGCTGGTGTCGAGAGTATCGGAGTCGGCGATGCCGTGGATGTGGGGCGTCAGCGGCGCGGCTGGAGTGCTCTCGTCGGTTCTGGCGGTGGCGCTATCTATGTGGGTCGGAATTCAAATGAGTCTTTTTGTTGCAGTCGCTTGCTACGCGGCACTCGTCATCCCGGCGCGAGTGATCTGGGCAAGCGGCCAAAGGTCTGCCACGAACACCGAGTCTGACTCCACCGCTCTCGCATCCTAGCGAAGCCGCGACACTCGCCGATCCAATTCGCCGCTGTCTGGATTTGGACAGTGCCGCCAATTTTACATCGCATCGTATCTCAACTTTGAGACACAAAGGCCTATCGCGGTCGATCGACGCGAAGATTTTGTGTTGATACGCGTCATAGTGTTCCACTTTGGGGCATCGTGTTTTCCGGATGACGACATACTGGCAGCGGCAGCGAAGTTGCTCTTGGAGCGATGGCGAAGTGCGCATCGCTTCAATAGGGGGCAACGATCGTGTCGCGTGGAGAGGGATACTATACATCCTTAGCTACTAAGGCGTTAGCTACCAAGGCATTAGCTACCAGGTCATTAGCTAAGCGCGCTGTCCTAGTCCTTACACTATACTTTCTATCGATGACGTGCAGAGCTTCGGCCTTTGCCCAAGCAGTGGTCGACGGCGGCTTGACCGCTCCAGAAGTGGGCTGGTCTTTGAGTCCGAATCTGCTGGTCAACGGCGATTTCTCGCAAGGTACAACCGGCTGGACG
>JBAWCX010000007.1:0-12067 GCA_049590495.1 Binatus sp. (SeqCode) | reverse complement strand
CACAGGTAGCTGGAGCCGACCTGCGACGCGAGCTCGCCCATCTTGATCGCGCGGCGCGCGCGCCCGCTGGTGATTGACGTGCGTTTCGCCATCAGCGGCCGTCGCGCTCGATTCCAACGCGGTTGATCAGCGTGGCCGCCAAAGCCGCGCCGAAGCCATTGTCGATGTTGACGACAGTTACGCCGCTCGCGCACGAGTTCAGCATTCCCAGCAGCGCGGCCAGTCCGCCCATCGAGGCGCCATAGCCGACGCTGGTCGGCACGGCGATCACAGGCTTATCCACCAGGCCCGCGACGACTGAAGGCAGCGCACCTTCCATTCCGGCGACGACGACCAGCACGCTCGCCTCGCGAATCACTTCGAGGTTCGCGGTCAGGCGATGAATTCCCGCTACGCCGACGTCGTAAACGCGCGCGACGCGATTCCCGAACAGCTCGGCGCACAACGCGGCTTCCTCGGCGACCGGAATATCGGAAGTGCCCGCGCTCAGCACCATCACGACCCCGTGCCCCGACGGCTTCACGCGCTCCTTAACCACCGCGCCGATGCGAGCGTCGCTATGATAGACCAGTGCGCGGATTTTTCCTTTAACGATGCGCGCCTTGTCGGCCGCCAGCCGCGTGATTATCAGATTCGTTCCTGACGCGAGCACGCGCCGACCGATCGCCGCGAGCTGATCCGCGGTCTTGCCCTCGCCAAAAATCACTTCGGGAATCCCGCGCCGGATGCTCCGATGGCTGTCGAGCTTGGCAAAGCCGAGATCCTCGAACGGCAGCTCGCGGATGTGTTTGAACGCCGCGCCAGCAGTCATGCGGCCCGCGGCGACACCGTCGAGGATTTCGCGAATTCGTTTTTCGGTCATCGCCGCTTGAGGAGTTCAGGGCGGAGCGGATGCGCCAGTGTCAACATCAGTTCGCGCACCGCCCGCGCGTCGCTGCGCGTGACGGTGATCGTCAAATCGCCCTCGATTAATTTTTCGCCGGGCTTGGGAATATGCCCGAGTCGTTCGACCACCAATCCGCCGATGGTAGCATACTCATCCGCCTCCGAAAGCTTCAGGCCGAAGCGCTCGTTCAGTTCCGCAATCGGCGCGCGTCCGAACACGGACAGCACGCGCGGGCTTATGATCTTCGCGAGCTCCTCGCCGAGGTCGTGCTCGTCTTCGATATCGCCGACGATCTCCTCGATCAGATCTTCCAGCGTGAGAATCCCCGCCGAGCCGCCGTACTCATCGACGATCACGGCAAGATTCTCGCCGGTGCGTTGCATCGCCACCAGGGCTTCGTCGAGCGGCATCGATTCGGGAAAATAACTGACCGGCCGCATTATGTCGCTCACCGGGCGGCTGAGATCGGGCGCCTGCAGAAGATCGAATACGTGAACGACGCCGACGATGTCCGTGATTCGACGCCGGAACACCGGGATGCGGCTGAAGCCTTCGCGCCGGACCGTTTCGATCGCCGCCGCGAGCGAGGTTTCCTCCGGGATTGCGTCGACTCCAACCAGCGGCACCATCGCCTTACGCGCCTCGGCCTGCGAGAAGCGAAAGATTCGACTGATCATCAACTGCTCGGTGGGCAGGATGGCGTCGTGTTGCGGCTGCTCGGCCACGTCACTCGGGCGCCGGCGCATCAAACGAGCCAGATCGTCGCGGCTGAGGAACACGCTCTCGGCGTCGGCTGGCACACCCGCGAGCCGGCGGAGCAATCTGCTCAGAACTGTTTCCGCGTAGAGCAGCGGCGCGAGCACCGTCGCAAGGAACCGCAGCGGCCGCGCGGCGAACAGCGCAAATGCGTGCGGATTCACCAGCGTCAACAGCTTCGGTATCGATTCGCCAAGCACCAGGGTAATCGGAGTCAGAATAAACGGCGCAAGATATACCAGGTGCGGCCGGGTCCGATGCAGAAAGCTGGTGAGCACGACCGCCGCGACCACGGTGGCGAGGTTGGTTCCAGTGAGAGTGAGCGCCAGCAAACGATCGCGATTGGCCAGCAGTCCGTCGAGCACTCGCGAGCGTTGGTGGCCGCCTTCGCTGCCGGCGCGGACTTTCAAATCGTCGGCTGAAACCAGCGCGATCTCGGAAGCGGCGAAAAACGCCTGCACCACAAGGCATCCGGCCAGCGCGACCATCAGCCAGACCATCGTCATCGATGTAGCCTCACGAGCTCGACGGCCGCCCCGCGCACGCGCTCGATGGTGGCCTCGAATTCTCCGAGTCGCAGCTTCTCGCCCGCGCGCGGCACGCGCCCGAGCCTGCGCAGGACCAGACTGCTCAGCGTCTTGCCGCCGCCATAAACTTCGATCACGCGCGCGGGAGCGAGCGCGTCCGCCAGCTTGCCCAGCGCGACCGCGCCCGACGCGGACCATTCGTTGTCGGATATCTTGGTGAGTTCGGGAATTTCGCTGTCGAACTCGTCGCGAATCTCGCCGAACAATTCCTCGAGCAGGTCTTCGAGCGTCACCAGGCCAAGCACGCGCCCGTACTCGTTGACGACCAGCGCAATCTGGAAGCGCCCGCGCCGCATCTCGTCAAATAAATCCGCGAGCAGCTTGCCTGGCGGGACAAAGTACGCCGGCCGCACCAGGCGCTCGACGCGCGGCGGCGATGGCTCCAGGCGCCGCGCCGCGAGATCCTTGGCGTGCAGAATTCCCACGATATTGTCCTGGCTGCGCCGATAGACCGGCACGCGCGAGAAACTTTCGTGCGCGATTTCCGCCACCAGCTGCGCCACCGGCATCTCGATGTCGAGCGAGAAGATTCGCTCCCGCGGCGTCATCACCTCGGCCGTGCGCCGTGCACCGAAGTCGAACACGCGATGAATCATCGCGCGCTCGGCGGGCTCAACCTGTCCCTGGTTCTCGCCGAGCCTGAGCAGCGTCTTGAACTCCGCTTCGGAAACCGGGCCCGGGCGCGGCGCCTCTTCCAGTGGTGTGAAATGGCGCGCGAACGGATGTACCAAATCGGCGAGCACCGCCAGCGGACGCGCCGTGATCCACGCGAGCGCGGCCGGAAATCCTAGTGCGAACGTCTTCGGCGTGATGTCGCAAAATAAAAGTACGATCGCGAGCATCGCCGGCGCCGCGACGATCGGACCCCATTTGTCGCCGAGCCACGCCAGCAGAATGATCGTCGCCAGGCAGTCGGCGAAGATATTGCAGGCTTCGTTCAGCCCGATGATGACGATCAACGACTCGAGCGGCCGGCGCATCAGGCGGTCGAGGGCATGCTGCACTGACAAGCTCAGCTGCTCGCGCGTGTGCTCCAGCCGCGCCATCGAGAACAGCGCGGTTTCCGACGCGGCCAGCATGGCGCTCAGGACGATAAGGATCAGGACCGCGAGAGGCAGGATCGACATCATCGTTTCTATCTAACCGCGCGATCGCAGCTGATCCCATCCTGCGTCAATCGGCGCGCTGTCACCAATCAGTTTGACCTGCTTGCCCCGAACAATCGTGCCGATTCGTCGCACACCGACGCGCAAGCGCCTCGACAATGCCGATTCGCTGTGGCCCGGCCTCGCGCAGAAAAGCAGTTCGTAGTCCTCGCCGCCAGCGAGCGCATGCACGAGATTACCGCCCATCAGCATGCGATACGCCGGCGAGATCGGGATTCGCGACGCGTCGACTTCGGCGCCGACGCCGCTCCGCTCGAGGATGTGACCCAGGTCCTGCATGAGTCCGTCGCTGATGTCGATTGCGGCGGGCGTGGGCCGGATAGCCGCAAGCCGCTGTCCCGCGTAGAGCCGCGCGTGCGGATGCATAAATCGCTCGACGAGATATTTTGAGTGATCTTTTGTCGCACTGCCTCGCTCCTTCAGCTTGCCCGCCAGGATGCGCCAGCCGAGCGCCGCATCGCCGAGCGTGCCGGTCACGAAGATCTCGTCGCCGGGACGCGCCGCGTCTCGCCGCATCGCAGCGCGCCCGGCCTCGCCGATCAGCGCGATCGTGATCGACAGCTCGCGCGCCCGCGTAATATTGCCGCCCACGATATCTGTCGAGGCTTCGCGCGCCGCAGTGCGCAGCCCGGCATAAATCTGTTCGAGCGTCCGTGCCGCGATTCCATCGCGCACCCCCAGGTTCACGACGCAGGCCGTCGGACGCCCGCCCATCGCCGCGATGTCGCTCAAGTTGACCGCAAGCGCGCGCGCGCCCAACGCCTGCGGTAGCCCCCATCGCAGATCGAAGTGAACATTTTCGACCAGGCTGTCGACCGTAAACAACACCCGTCCGCGCGGCCGCGAAACAATCGCACAATCGTCGCCGACGCCGAGAATCGTGCGGCCGCTGAGACGGATTCCCGCGCTCAGTCGCGCGATCAGTTCGAATTCGCTCGAGAGTTTGCCAGACGCCCCGGGCAGTCTGCTCACGGCGTGCGCGCTTTCGGCGGCTGCGCTTCAAGTGGAAGTTCCGCGACCAGCGTCAGTCCCCGCCGGCCGTCCGCGAAGCGCGCTTCGACCCGGCCTCCCGCCGCTTCCGCCATCGCGCGTGCGATATACAGTCCGAGTCCGCGCCCCGCGGTGTGATTCCCGTTCTTGTTTGGGCGCTCGAAGAGCGCCGCCATTTCGGCGGGTGAAAGAGACGGGCCGCTGTCGCTGACTTCGATCGCAAGCGCATCGTTGCGCATCGCCGCGCGCAGCGTGACTTCACCGCTCCCCATCCTTCCGATCGCGTACGCCAGCATGTTTCTTACGACCCGCTCAAAATGCCGGCGGTCCAGTTTGCACGCCGGCAGCCGCGCAATCTCGACGCGCAGATTCAGCCGCCGCCGCCGCGCCTGCAGCGCGCAGTCCTGCGCAACCTCGTCGAGCAACTGGTTCGGATCCAGCGCGGCCGGCGCCGCGACGAGATCCTCATCCTGCGCCTCGTAGTAGTCCAGCACGTTGCTCACCACCAGGTCCATGTTCCACGCGGTCGAGCCGATTCGTCCCAGCAGGTCGGTCCGCTCCTTTGGACTGATGTCCGATTCCTCGAGCAGATTGACGTAGCCGCTCAGCGCCGCGACCGGGCTGCGGATGTCGTGCGCCATCGTCGCGATCTGCGTCTGCCGAAACCGCGCCGCTTCCTCGAGGTCTTGCACCTGTTTCCTGAGGCGCCGCCGGTACCGGTCGATAAAGATAGTCGTGTATTGAGCGAAGCACACCGCCGCGACCAGCCCCATCCATCGGTACGCCGCATACGGCGTTTCGATCGGCACGAAATGCTCGCCCGCCGCGTAGCCGATTAGCGCCGTCACCGCCATCGCAAACTGCCAGCGCGTGCCCCAGCTCACGAACGCCGCGGTCGCAATCGGACACAACATTATCGCGATAAAGCGCGACTCCGGATCTATCGTCGCACGGCTGATCAGGATGAACATCGCGATCAGGAACAGGTTGTACAACAGTATCCAGAACTTCCAATGGCGCCTGAACGCGCGCGTCCACACCAGCCCGAACAGTCCGCAAGTCGCGGCAAGGATCAGCCAGTGCGGGGTCGTCCCCGGCTCGTTGCTTCCCAGTACGCTCTGATCGTACGCAAGGTACGCCAGCAACATGAAGATTCCGAGCGCGCCGCCGAGTTTCAGGACGCGGATTGATTCCTCGTCGTCCTCGGTCCAGATGAACTTCGGGGTGGCGCGGCCGGACTCGGAATTCGTCATCCAGGCCGAACCGTTATTTTTGCTGTCCTCAGCCAATCAGGCTCCCCTTGCCTCCGTCCTGCGCGGTTGCCAGAACCTCCCTCGATCTAAACAACCTGACTTCAGCGCCGCGCCGCATCAAGAGCTTTTTTCATCGCGCTGAATGCAAAATCGATCTCGTCCGGCAAAATCGTCAGCGCCGGTGCCAGGCGGACCACTGTGTCCGCGTTGAGCGTCCAGTTCATGACCACCCCATGCGCCAAAGACGCCGCCACGAAGCGGCGGGCCAGCGCCGCGTCGCAAAACTCGATTCCCACAATCATCCCGAGCCCGCGCACCGCCGCGATTTCGGGCGCGCGCATCGCCACCAGCCGTCGCACGATCTCCCGACCGATCGTCGCGGCGCGCTCGTAAAGACGCTCGCGTACGATCACGTTCAGCGCCGCCAACCCGGCCGCGCATGAAAGCGGATGGCCGCCGAAAGTCGTGATGTGCCCCAGCGGCGGGTCGTGCGAAAGCGTGCCAAGCAGTTCGTCGCGGCTGCACAACGCGCCCAACGGCAACCCGCCGCCTAACGCCTTAGCCATCACGACGATGTCGGGCACAACGCCGAAGTGCTCGAGCGCGAACAGCTTGCCGGTGCGGCCAAAGCCAGTGAGCACCTCGTCGAAGATAAGCATCGCGCCCACGCGATCGCATCGTTCACGCAGCGCGCGCATGAATCCCATCTCCGGTATGCGCACGCCGCCCTCCGCCTGCACCGGCTCGACGACCACCGCTGCGATCGTCGAATCGATTTCCTCGAGCGCGCGCTCGTCATCGAACGGCAGATGCGTCACCGGCCCGGGCAGCGCGCCAAAAGGCTCGCGCATCGCGCGATTTCCGCACAGCGCGAGCGCACCCATCGTGTCACCGTGATACGCGCCATCGAACGCGACGAATCCCGCGCGCCCCGTGAACTTGCGCGCCACCTTCAGCGCGCATTCGATCGCTTCCGCGCCGCTGTTGGTGAAATACACGCGCTCGAGCGGCGGCGGCAGAAGCTCGGCGAGCCGCCGCGCCAGCATCACCTGGCTCTCGATCACGTACTCGCCGTAAACCATGACGTGCAAATGGCGTCGCGCCTGCTCCGCGATCGCGGCCAGCACCTCGGGATGCCCATGGCCTAGCGCCGACACTCCGATTCCCGCAATGAAATCGAGATAGCGACGCCCGTCCGACGCGACCAGCCACGAACCCTCGGCGCGCGCTATTTCTAAGCCGATCGGTGCGTCGGAAGTTTGCGCCAGGTTCTGGCGAAAGAAATTGCCGAGTTCGCTCATCGCGGTCCTACCATCATGTCGAGGAACCGGCCACCACCGTGACGCCAATCGAGCGGCGGCGATTGCATCTCACCGGGCGCGCACACGTACGGTATTCCGACTTCCTTTACTGCCGCACGAATTTCGATCGCTTCCGATTCGGCACCGGCGACCGCGATCGCTTCGAGCCGTCCCGATACACCCGCGATGCAATCGCGAAACTCGTCCAGGTCACGCACTCCCGTCACGTGCACCGTCCTGAACCCCGGCGAAACCTTGAACGCCTCGTCCAGGCCCGGCCTCGGCTCGAAAACCACAGTCCATTCAAGTTCGCGCCCCTCAAATAGCTCGACCGGCTCACCCGCAATCGCACGCCAGCGCGCGCGCTCCCGCACTCCGCGTATTTCGGCAGCGTCGCGCAACGGGATGCGCGCCGGCGGCATCGATTCGCCGATACTCTCGAGCGCCGCCGACATTCGAATCGTCAGCTCGCGCGTGGCGCCGGCGGCCGCATTCACCACGAACACATGATGGAGCGACAAACAGCCCAGTTGCTCGAACAGCGCGACATCGCGCGCGAGCAAGTCCGCGACCCGCTCGATTCGCGACGGATCGATAGCGCCCGCCGCGACTACCGCGGTACTCACCCGGCTGCCGAATCCGATCACGTTGCCACGATGGAGCGACTCGATCGTCGCGTCGTCGCCGTATGCCACCACCAGCTCGCAATTCGCAACTAACGCCGCGGTCAGGTCGGTGCGAGCGCGGCTCCAGTGACGAACTTCGATGCGCGCGCCGGCATCGCGATCGATTTCGGCGAGCGTGCGCGCAAACTCCGCAAAAAAGATCGGCTCGGCCGTCGCGGTCTTGATCACCACGCTCGCGCCCGCCATCAGCGCGATCGCAATCTCATGGATTCCAGCGCCCGCAACGTTGCCCGCCGCGATGAATCCAACCGTCTTTGGCCTTCCGACTCCGCGGCCGGCGGAAATCCGCGCTGCCATCGATTCTAACGCGTCGCTGGTGAATGGTTTCAGCAGCGCGTCGATCGAGTTTTCCAGCAGCGCGACTGAATATCCCGCCGAGTGCGCGATTGCGGCTATCGCATCGCGTCGGCGCGAGTAATCGCGGCTGCGCCAGAGCGCGAACGCGCGCGGCAGTGCGCCGGCCATTCGATCCGCGCCGAGACTGGTACTTTCCGCTCGATCCCCGCGCACTGCACTCGCGACACTCGCGCTCATCGCCGAGCCTCAGCCCGCTCCGGCGTCGCGCCCATCCCGCGAGCCGCTTCAGTCGCCGAGAATTGCGCGATTCCCAACGCGCATCCGCGAGCTTCTCCCGCTGTCGCTCTGCCGAGCACGCGAACTCGTCCGCGCTCGACCCAGCCGAAGTCTTCCGTCATGACGGCTGACACCGAGTCGACGTTGGCCAGATCGAAAAATGTCAGCAGTCCGACTTCGCCGTCCGGCATCGGCCGCAACGTGATCGGATCGCGAGCCGTCACACGCATCCACGGCGGCGGAACTTTGCACCGGACTTCTATATTCGTCCGCGACACGTCGGAGCTGTTGAACGCCGTCGCGTCGTAAAGCTGCGAGCACAATTCCGTCATCCCGTATTCGTTGATCGCCATCGCCGGCTCGATCGCGAGCAACTCTCCCGCCCGCGCGATCACCTCCGAGGCTCGCATCGGCACGCCCTGCCCTTTCGCGCCGCCGGTGTCCATCATTCGCGAACCGGGCGCGAGCCGAAGTCTGACTCCACCGCTGTCGAGCGTGGAGAACAGCGCCGCAAAGGCAGCCGTCGTCCCCAGGATGCAAACCGGTTCGCGCCGCGTCTCGCAGTCGCCAAGAAACGCGGCCGCGGCCTCGACATCGACACGCTCGCGCGACGCCGCCACCTGCGCGCGCGTCCCGAACTCTTCGATACACCAGCCGATCATCGCCGCCAGCGACGACTCCGGCATCACCTCCGGATTCGGATGCATCGCGAGGATCGCCATTCGCCGAGCGTCGGGAAACAGCATCGTGCGCAGATGGGCGATCGCCGACGCGCGATAAATCTCGGGCCGCGCAACGATATGGCGTCCTCGGAGCTCCCGCCCCTGAGTCGTCCCGCTGGTGAGAAAAACCGCCGCGTCGGGCGATCGCGCTGCCCCCTCAATCGCGAGGTCGGCGTACTTGAACGCGACATTGCTGACCGCCGGCACCTCGTCCACGCTGCGCACCGCGCCCGGCTCGGCGCCGCGCCCCTCGCAGTAGTCGCGGTATGCGCCAACTGTCTCGAATTGATGACGAAATACGTCCAGCGCCAGCCGCTCGAACGCTTCAGGCTGGGGCCTGTGGATAAACGTGAGAACCTGTTCGTAGATCGACATAAGATTCCCGCGACGGCCCTCGCGGGGCATGATCATGGCACCGCCGCTCGTCGCCGTTCAATCCTGACGGTGTCGCGAACGCCGGAATCAGACTGAGAAATGCCCTGTTAATGTCCTATTTACCTCGCTCGACAAATGTTCTACGCTCTACTTGGTTGTGGGTGGCGGGGACGCCTCGGCGGCGGCCAGAGACGGTCGGGTAAGCGAGGCTTTCGAGAAGTTACAGCGTTTTTATTGATTTATACCGTACGACGCTACCCCAATTTGGAACGTAACCGAATTTGAGCTCGCGACGTACTTTTGCTAAACAGAATGCTAACGGGTCTGGGGAGAACCATCGCGAAATGAAGAAATTCGCCGCCGGCGTGATGCTGGGTTTTGTCGCCAGTTGGGCTGTTGCTTTTGCTTCGTCCAACGTCAGCCACAATGGCAGTTTCTGGAACCGCCTCAATGGCACCGCCAAAGACGGTTACGTCAATGGCTATTCCGACGCCATGCGCGTCAGCGTCGGCAAACTCGACGTCCTGAATTCCGCCGCCGACCTCTTCCACTGGAAGGGCGCCCGCCGCATTATCCATCAGCTCTCGGGACAGCTAGCGATGGACATGAATTCGAATCAGGCCGTCAAGCGGCTCGACGACTTGTATTCGAATCAAAAATACAGCGAGCTCGATCTCGGCGAGGCGCTGCAGACCCTCTCGATACGCGCCAATGAAACCGCGATGCCCAGTGTTCCGGTGAAAAGCGCGAAGTAACAGCTCTCAATTTTCTCATCTGAGGCGGTCTCGTCGGGGGCCGCCTCTTTTTTTGCGGCCCTGCAATTGAACTATCGCGCTTGAAACCACGGGTCCACGGTCCTAGCCTAATTCACAGGACATTCATCGTGAACGCACCTCCATTTCTGCTCGACAAGATTCTCCGCGCCACCGTCGGCGTTCATTCGCATATCCCGTCGACGCACGTTTCGACCGCGATTGGCCTCGGCACCGATCGCCGCGGCACCGGCACCGTCGTCAGCCCCGACGGCCTCATCCTCACCGTTCACTACCTGTTGCTCGGCGCGCAAAACGTGATCGTCACGATGCCCGGCGGCGACCAGCTCGAGGCGAAAATCGTCGGCAAGGACTACAGCACCGGAATCGGCCTGCTGAAGATCGATCGCGGCAAAATGCCCAGCGTAGAAGTCGTGTCGTCGGAAAAATGCGTCGTCGGCCAGGAAGCGTTCACCGTCTCGAGTCTCGGCGGCGAGAAGCGATGCGCCGATTGCGGCATCATCACCTACCTCGGCCCCTTCGACGCGGTCTGGGAATTCGTGCTCGACAAGTGCGTCTGCGTCACCGCTTCGTCGCTGAACATCGGGATGAGCGGCGGACCGATCTGCAACCTCCAGGCGCAAGTGGTCGGTATCAACTACCTGAACTTCGCCGACCTGAGCCGCGCGATACTCGGCGTGCCAGGCGAAAGCTTCCTCGCCGTCCGCGACGAGATCGTCAAACACGGCCGTCGCACCACTGCGGCGCCGCGCGCCTGGCTCGGCGTGCTCTCCTACACCTTGCGCGAGCACGTCGTAATCGCGGGCGTGATGCCCGGCGGTCCCGGCGAAAAAGCCGGCCTGCAGCAGGGCGACCTGGTGATTTCCATCGACGACACCGACGTGAACGACCGCCGCGTTCTCTACGAGGCCCTCGGCAACCATCGCCCCGGCGAGAACGTAAATCTAAAGGTCCTGCGCAACAATCGCGTCTACCAGCTAGATATCCCAGCAATCCGCGCCGAAGATTACTTCGCCTGAATAAGTCCAGGGAGCGTCTCCCGATGAATGAACAAAGATCGCGGCTGCGCGACTTGCTCGCCGGCCCCGAAATGATCGTCGCGCCATTCGTCTTCGACTGCCTCCAGGCAAAACTCGCCGCCGCTGCCGGCTTCGACGCCGTCTACATGACCGGCTTCGGCACCGCGGCCGCGCGCGGATATCTCGACCTCGGGCTGCTCACGATGTCCGAGATGGTCGCCAACGCACGCGCGATCTCGCGGTCTGTAAACGTCCCTGTTATCTGCGACGCCGACACTGGCTACGGCAATCCGCTCAACGTGTGGCGCACCGTGCGCGAGTATGAAGATGCCGGCGCGTCAGCGTTGCACATCGAAGACCAGGTGTTTCCCAAGCGATGCGGTTTTCTCGCCGGCAAGGAGGTCATCGCGACGGACGCGATGGTGCCGAAAGTGCGCGCAGCCTGCGACGCGCGCCGCGATCGAGATCTCGTCATCATCGCGCGCACCGACGCCCTCCAGGTCAACGGATGGGACGATGTGGTGCGCCGCGCACGTGCCTATCGCGCGGCGGGCGCGGACCTGGTCTTCGTCGATGGAATCGAAAGCCTCGACGACCTCAAACGCTACGCCGAAAAGCTCGGCGACCTGCCGCTCATCTACAATGGCGACTTGCTGCCCGTCGACGAATTGAAAAAGTACCCGTTCAAAATCACCATTCACATCGGCTCGATGCTGACGATATTCGACTCGATGCGCACCGCGATGACCGAACTGAAACGTAGTGGCAAACTTAGCGTCGGCACCAGCTCAAAGGTGTTCGACGACTTCGTGCAAACGATGGGCCTCGCGGACTACCAGGCGCTCGAAAAAAAATTCAGCGATTAGTGACTACACGTCCTTAAACGCAGCCTTCTTCTGCGACGCCTCTATCGCCGCCTGCGCCGCCGCTAGCCGCGCGACCGGAATCCGGTACGGCGAGCACGACACGTAGTCCAGGCC
>JBAWCX010000006.1:0-3627 GCA_049590495.1 Binatus sp. (SeqCode) | reverse complement strand
ATATCAATCTCAACTGCCGAGTCCAATTGCGCAATCCGCTTGCGCGCAAGCGGCGGGCCATCGCCGGTGATGGCAACAGGTACCAAGGAGGTTCGTTACGATGCCGAGATATAAATTCTTTTTTTCTGCGATGCTGATCGTTTCCGCGCTGCTGGTCGGCGCCTCGCTCGGATTCGCTCAGAGTAATCTCAAGGTGACCGGCTCGCTGCCCACGACGCCGTTGCCTCCCCCTACCCTGACCGGACCGATCGAGCTTCAGTCCGTGCCGGTCGGGCCGCAGGAGGCGCCGCGGGGCAGCGTGCCGCCCAGCGCTTCCAATCAGTTCGAGCATCACGACGATTTTCTGAATCTGCCGCGCATCTTCGCGCATCAGTGGTCGCTAACCAACGAAATCGTGCCTGACAACGTGGTCAGCGAGCGCTACCTGCGCTCCGAAGATCCCAACGCGCGCGGCCTCACGCTCAAGGAAGCCTTCTACATCGCGATGAAGAATAATCCGTCGATAAAGGCCTCCGAGCTTGACCCGGTTGCCTCGATGGAAACCGTCAGGGAGTCGAACGGAACCTTCGATCCGAACCTGACCGCCCAGGGTGATATCGAGAAGACCGTCGTGCCCGTGACCAGCGCATTGCAGACCGGCGGCGCCACCTCCTTCGTGCAGAAATTTTATGATTGGAACTTCGGCATCAACAAGGTTTCCGCGATTACCAATGGAACCTTTGGCCTGACCTTCAACAACGATCGCTCGCTGTCGAACTCAACCTTCGCCGGCGTCAATCCTGACTACTCACCCACCCTTGCGCTCTCACTCTCGCAGCCGTTGCTGCAGAACTTCGGCTGGCAGTGGGCGACCATCAACGTCCAGATCGCGGAGTCGGGCCAGAAGCAGGCGCAATGGACTTACGGCCAGGCGCTGCAGGATTTCGTGCAGAAAATCGGCAACGACTACTGGAACGTCGTCCTCTCCGAGGAGAATCTCGAGGTCGCGCGCGCCGCGCTGGTCTTCAATCTCGACCTGGTCCGCCAGAACGCCATCAGCGTCAAGGTCGGCACGCTTGCTCCAATTAATTTGCAGGAAGCGCAATCGGCAGCCGCCACTGCAGAGGCCAACGTCTACACCGCCGAAGCCAACCTGAAAAATTCCCGCGTCCAACTCCGCCAGGACGTGATGCTCAATCCGTACGGCACCTTCATCCCCGAGGAAATCCAGCCCCTCACTCGGCCCAATCCCCAGGAGCGGATCGTCGTCGATGAGGAGCGGGCGCTCGAGCTGGCCGTGCTGTACGTGCCGTCGCTCGGCAGTATGCGCGAGGCGATTCGCGACGCGTTGCTGCAGGTCAAGTACTCGGAGAACCAAGTTTTGCCACAGCTAAACCTGGGCGCCCAATTCGGCCTGACTTCTTCAGCTGGAACTACGCCCTGTCAGAAACCTTTGGGCACGCCGGTGAAGGACAGCGGGAATTGCACTCCCTCCGGATTCCCGTCGCTCTCCGGCAACAAGGTCCCGTTCGGCGGAATCTACGGCGACGCGCTCGATCGGCTGTGGGGTTTCACCTACTACAACTACGCCGCCGTGCTGACGTTCCAGATGCCGCTGGACAACGCCGTGCCGCGCGCCGCCCTCGCGCAGGCTCGCGTGCTGTACGAGCAGCAGCGCGTGCTCTATCGGGCGGCGCTGTCGCAAGCGGTCGTCAATGTGCAGAGCTCGATCGCCAATCTATACGCCGATCAGAAGCGCGCGTTCGCGACTGCCTCGGCAACATACTACGCTCGCGAGGCGCTCCACGATGAGGAAGTGATGTTCCGGGTCGGGATGGCGACCACTCATGACCTGCTCCAATTCCAGGAGGAGGAAGTGAGCGCCGAAGGCAACCAGGTGCAGGCCGAAGTCGATCTCGAAAACGCCAAGCTCGCGCTCGCCCACTCAGACGGCACGATCCTGCAGGAGTTCAATATCAATTGGCAAGTGGAGAATCCGCACGAAGTGCCGTGGTACGCGGCCTTCTAGCGTAGTCGGTCGTCAACGAAAAACGAAAAACGGCGCCGGATCGTATCGCGATCCGGCGCCGTATTATTTTGCGCGGGACGAAAAGAACTCAGCGATGCCCGCCGCCACCGCCGTGGCCGCCACCACCGCCATGAAAGCCGCCACCACCGCCATGGAATCCGCCACCGCCGCCACCGTGAAAGAACTCCGTGTGATGGCCGCCGCCACCGAAGTGCCCTTCCCACGAATGGTGGACGTCGAAATCGCGACGGTAGCCGCCCCCGTACCAGCCATATGAGTAGGGCGCGTAGCCGTAATCCGGGTAGCCACCGCCGTAATAGCCGCCGTAATCGCCTCCGTAACATCCGCTGACGGCGCAGGCAATCATGCCAAACAGAATGAGCGCGCCGATGGAGCGGCTCGCGTTCAAGAACCGTCGGTGTGAGCGCATGTCAGGGGGCTCCCCAAGACGGCTTGCCGTCATGATCATAAAACGCCAACCCGGGAGTCTTGGCCTGCGGAATATCCAGGGCGGTTCGCAGATGGCCTTTCTCGCCGTAGAGACCGAGCCCCGGGTCGCCAGCCGGCCCCAGCGCCACAGTCTCGCGCATCTTGCCATCCTGATCGAAGAAATCCAGACCGGGACTGCCGTCGGCAGCAAGGTCGAGAGTCATTCGGGTACGGCCGCTGGAGTCTTCAAGATTGAAACCCACCGCGCCGTCGGAGGTCACGCCTATCGCGCCACGCAGCTTGCCGGTGCTGTCGCGCAACAGGAATTGTTGCGCCTCCATCGTGTCAGGCACCACGGCGCTTGTCTCCGCCATCGTGAACAGCGCGCCGCAGAGCAGCATCAGCGCTCCGGTCATCATCCGCAGATGTTTGTTGCTGCGCTGGAGTTTGGCCTGTTGCACTTCCAGCCGTGAAAGCCGCCCGATCAGTTCACCTGTCGATTGCTCCATAATTTGTCCTCAACCTTTCATTGATCCAGGGCTGGATTGACGATTCGCTGCTCTCAACGCGATGCAGGCGCTCACGGTCAATCGCGTCCAAGCCGGCGAGTCCGGCGACGCAACCAAAATGCTATCAAAGGGAAAAATCGAGTCCAGCGATTTGTCACTGGGTGCAGGGGTCACCGCTGCCCAGGGAAGTGTGAAACCCACGGCGAGTTTCACCTATAAATCTTGTTCTTCTACTCCCTCAGTACCCGGTCTCAGTGATGCCCAAGGATCGTCACCTGGCGGCTCGCAAAGCGCCATCCCGCCGCCGTCTTGCGCAGCTTGTCCGTGTAATACCCCACCGTCGATTGCTGCACTACGCCGTTCTTGCAGTGATAGTAGAGGAAGTACGAAGTGCCGGTGCCGGTGGCGCCGTCGAGGTCGAACGCCGGATTCGCGACGACATGTAACACCTGCGCGCCGCCGAGTGACTCCCTGTACACCGCGGTGAATCGCTTGAGCCCGTCGCGCCCGCTCTGCTTGCCGAAGCGCGGGCTCTCGAAGACGCCGTCCTCGGTGAAGCAGCCGATCCATTCCTCGTAGCGGCCGGTGTCGATCGACAGGCAGTAGCACGCGTGCAGCACGCGGACTTCCTCGCGATCCTCGATTGTTCCCTTGATTGCCATCGCATCAACTCCCTATGAG
>JBAWCX010000005.1:0-5470 GCA_049590495.1 Binatus sp. (SeqCode) | reverse complement strand
CTTCCTTGGAGCCGATCAGGGCGCAAACCTCGCGCTGATAGTCGAAGCTGACTCCGAAGCGGCGGCGATACCACTCGGCGGAGGCTTGGCGAAATTGCGGCAGGCCCTCGTAGTCCGGGTACCGGTGATTTTTAGGGTCGTCGGCGGCGCGCTTGAGAGTCTCGACGATATGACGGGGAGTGGGCAGGTCGGGGTCGCCGATCGAGAGGCTTATGACATCAATGCCCTTGCTCGCGACCTCCTTCTTCAAGCGGTCAAGCTCGGCAAAAAGGTAGGGCGGTAATAGACCAAGTCGGGAAGCAGTCTTGATTTGCACCTGTCGAAACAGCCTCAGACCACAAGAACCTAGACGTAACTAACATACTTTCCAGGGTGTCGAAACTACCTGCCGCAATAAATCGACGTTCTCGCACAATGGGAATCCACAGGCGGGTGCGGCCCTGGGAGCAGCCGGCGCCTCCGGTCGCATTAATTTTACTTGATTAAGACTGATCGTGTTGTTAGAAATTTTAACCATCGCAGGGTGGCGCAGCGGCGCTCTTGGGATTATTCACAAGCCTGATCGTGAGCATGAACCGGATAGTGCTACCGCTCGCACTCCTGATGCTCGTCCTGGGCGGGGCCGTGATCGCCCTATCGCAGCGGCCGTGGGCGCCGCGGGCGGACGTAGTCCAGCCGATCCCGTTCAGCCATCGCGTCCACGCCGGCGTGAACCAGATTCCCTGTCAGTATTGCCATGCCTTCGCGAGCAGATCGTCCGAGCCGGGGATTCCAGCCGTCGCTAGGTGCGTGGGATGTCACGGCAACGGGATTGCTGGCGGCGGAATCGCACCGGTGACGCGGCCGTGGACGGACAACACGCCGGCATCGTTCGAGATCCAGTGGAATCGCGTGTACACGCTGCCCGACTTCGTGCGCTTTACGCATCGGCCGCATATTCATGCCGGAGTGCAATGCCAGAGTTGTCACGGCCCGGTGCAAACGATGGATCGCGTGGTGCCGGCGTTTGAAATCAACATGGGTTTCTGCGTGGACTGTCACACGGAGAAGAAAGCGACACTTGACTGCGTGGGCTGTCATCACTGAGTGAGGGAGCTGATGCGCGAGGGACCACCGATATCCAGGCGAGCGTTCATCAAGCTTGCGGCGACCGCGGGCGCGGCGGCGGCGGTTCCCGGCTGTGAGCCGGCCGCGCGCAAGCTGATTCCGTACGTGGTGCCCGATGAGAACGTGGTCCCGGGCGTGCCGAGTTTTTTTGCGACGACGTGCGCGGAATGCCCCGCGGGATGCGGCGTGGTGGCGCGAATCCGGGAAGGGCGCGTCGTCAAGCTCGAAGGAAATCCCGTCGATCCGATCGGGCAAGGTGCGCTGTGCGCGCGAGGGCAGGCCGCCCTGCAAGGCCTGTACAATCCGGACCGGCTGGCGCATCCGCAAGTCCGCGGGACTGACGGCGCGCTGCGCACCGTGTCGTGGGACGACGCCGAGAAGATGCTCGGCGACAGGCTGGCGGCGGCGTCGAAGGCGGGCAAGGATCGCGTCGCGTTCTTCGGTTCGCCGCACGGGCCGACCTTCAGAAAAATCGCGCTCGCAGTTTTGGGCGCATACAATTCGTCGCGTGCGTTATTCTACGAGGCAATCGACCAGGAGCCGGTGCGCGTCGCGGCCAAGATGCTGTTTGGCCGGCGCGATCTGCCGGCATATCGGATCGATCAGGCAGAAGTGCTGATTTCGTTTGGTGCGGACTTTCTCGAGACGTGGCATTCCCCGGTGGAACTCGCGCGCCAGTATTCGCTGTTCCGCACGCCACAGAAACGGCGCGGCGCGCTGACTATTGGCCGCGCCATGTACGTCGGGCCGCGGCTCAGCATGACAGCGTCGAAGTGCGACGAGTGGATCGCGACGGCACCGGGCGCGCAGGCCGACGTTGCGTGGAGCGTGCTCAACGTCCTGGTCAAAAACGGGATGGTTTCGAAGAACTCGGGCTTCGATCTGGCGGCGCTCGGCAAGGCGGTCGAGAATTTCGATCCGGCCGCAACGAGCGCGCGCACCGGCGTGCCGGCCGAGACTATCGCCCGGCTGGGTGAGGCTTTCGGCAAGGCGGACGGCGCGCTGGCAATCGCGGGCACCGACGATTCGTCGGCACATCTTGCGGCGATGATCCTCAATTCGGTTACCGGTAATTTTGGCAAGACGATCATGTTCTTCGAAGGCGCGCCGGCCGAAGATACCAGCACGCCCGATGAACTGGACGCGTTGGTGGACGCGATGCGCGGCGGTGAGATCGACGTGGCCTTCGTCGCGGGCGCGAATCCGGTCTTCACGATGCCTCCGTCGGCGCGAATCGCCGAGGCGCTCCAGAAAGTTCCGTTCGTCGTGTGGGCGGGAGGCGTGCCCGACGAGACCGCCGCGATGGCGAGTCTTCTTCTGCCGGCGCATCATCCGCTCGAATCATGGCGTGACACGGCGCCGCGCGCGGGAATCCGGGGACTGGGACAGCCGGTGATGCAGCCGGTGTTCGACAGCAAGCCGGTCGGCGACATTCTGCTCACGGCGGCCGCCGGATCGTCGGCCGCGAAACTTCCGTGGGCGAACACCGCGGAGGCCGTCAAGGCCGAATGGCTCGCGCTGGCTCCCAAAGCCGACAGCGCGAATCCAGACGATTTCTGGGTAAAGGTCCGGCGCGAAGGCGGACTGTTCGAGGAACAGCATCTCGCGGCTCTCACTCTCGACACGTCTCCGTTCACAGCAGCGGTACCGACGGCGGCCCAGATGGAACTTTCGGTGTACGCTTATCCGCACATTTTTCTTTACGACGGGCGCGGCGCCGACAAGCCGTGGCTGCAGGAACTGCCCGAGCCGGTTAGCCAGATCGTGTGGGATAGCTGGGCCGAGATGCATCCCGAGACGGCGCGCAAGCTCGGCGTCGCGAAGGACGACGTCATCGAGATCAAAACGGAGCACGGCTCGATCGAGGCGCCGGTCCTGGTCGAGAGCACCGTGCGTCCCGGCGTGATCGCGGTGCCGCTTGGGCAGGGGCATCGCGCGTACGGCCGTTATGCCAAAGACGTCGGCGCAAATGCGTGGACGATACTGGCAGCGGGCGCGACCTATGCCGCAGCGACTGCGCGCGCGACCGGCGAGACTCGCACGCTCGTCTCGCCGCTGGGCAAGAGCGACATGATGGGCCGCTCGATCGTCGAGGCGATGAGCATCGAGCAGCTCGCCGGCGGCGTCGTCCCGAAGAGCGAGGCGGAAGAAGTCACCGGCCCGTTCGAAATGTACCCGCGCTGGAAATATGCGGGACACAAATGGGGCATGACGATCGACGTCAACGCGTGCACGGGATGCAGCGCGTGCGTGACGGCGTGCTACGCGGAGAACAATGTTCCGACGGTTGGCAAGCAGGGGGTCGACAATGGCCGAATCATGTCGTGGATTCGCATCGAGCGTTACTTTCCGACTGAAAAGGAAGCGGCGGAGGCGCCCCAACTCTATCTCGCGCCGATGCTGTGCCAGCAGTGCGATCACGCGCCGTGCGAGCCGGTGTGCCCGGTGTTTGCGTCGTATCACACGCAGGAAGGCCTCAACGGCCAGGTTTACAATCGATGCGTCGGCACGCGCTATTGCGAAAACAACTGTCCGTACAAAGTGCGCCGCTTCAACTGGTTCGTGCCGGAGTGGCCCGCGCCGCTGAACCTGCAACTCAATCCCGACGTGACGGTGCGCGGCGCCGGCGTGATGGAGAAATGCACGTTCTGCGTCCAGCGAATCCAGTTCGGCGAACTAAACGCGAAGACTGAAGATCGCGAACTGCGCGACGGCGAGATCGTGACGGCGTGCCAGCAGGCGTGTCCGACGCGGGCAATCACGTTCGGCGACAGCAACGATCCCGCGAGCGCGATGATGCGCCGGCGTGAGGACAACAAGCTGCGCAACTATCGCGCGCTGGAAGAACTCAATACGCAACCGGCGATTACGTATCTGCGCGATCTGTATCGCGAGAAAGGAAAGGCCTGAGTGGCGGCGGCGCCGAAAATAATCCCGGAGCCGAGCTTCCGCGACATCGATCGCAGCGTGCTGCGCGTGATGGAACCGGCGGGCCGCGCGTACTGGGCGTGGGTCGGATTCTGCTTCACGCTGGTGGCGATCGCGGCCGGATTCTGGTTGCGGCAGATCTACTCGGGGCTGGGCGTGACGGGTCTTCGACAGCCCGTTATGTGGGCGATCTACATTACCAACTTCGTTTTCTGGGTCGGTATCGCACACTCGGGGACACTGATCTCAGCGATTCTATTTCTCTTCCGCACCAAGTGGCGCACCGCGGTTTATCGCGCCGCGGAGACAATGACTATATTCGCAGTAGCTACTGCGGGACTGTTTCCACTAATACATCTTGGCCGGGTGTGGTTTTTTTACTGGCTATTGCCATACCCTAATGAGCGATCCCTGCAACCCGACTTCCGTTCGCCACTAGTATGGGACGCTTTCGCAGTTAGTACCTATCTGACTATCAGCTCGCTGTTCTGGACGATGGGATTGATTCCCGACATCGCGAACGCGCGCGAGGCCGCGACCGGCTGGCGCAAGAAGGTTTACACCGTACTGGCTATGGGATGGCAGGGCACCGATCGCCAGTGGCGGCATTACTCGATGGCGTACTTGCTAATGGCGGGATTAGCTACTCCGCTGGTGCTGTCGGTGCACTCGGTGGTGTCGTGGGATTTCGCGATGGCGATAAATCCGGGCTGGCACAGCACGATTTTCGCGCCATACTTCGTCGCCGGCGCGATCTTTTCCGGCGTCGCGATGGTTATGACGCTGCTAATCCCGATGCGCAAGCTGCTCGGCATCGAGGACCTGCTGACCGAGTGGCATTTCGACAATCTCGCCAAGGTCGTGCTGCTGACCTCGCTGGTCGTCTCGTACGCGTACATCACGGAAGCTTTCATGACGTGGTACGCGGGCGATCCGATCGAGCAAATGACATTTCACATGCGCTACTTCGGCCCGTGGGGATGGATGTACTGGGTAATGGTGTTGTGCAACTGCGTAATACCATTGTTGCTATTCTCGCCGCGCATCCGGGTTAACCTGAGAGCGCTCTGGGTAATCACAATTTTCGTCAACATAGGCATGTGGTTCGAGCGCTTTGTGATTATCGCGGGTTCGCTGACGGCGAACTTCGAGCCTTCGCAATGGGCCAGCTATCGCCCGTCGATCACTGAAATCATGATCACCGTCGGCAGCTTCGCCTGGTTCCTGGGGCTGTTTTCATTGTTCTCCAGGTTCCTGCCGATCATTTCGATGACGGAGCTCAAAGAAGGAATCGTCTGGTTGCGGAAGGCGCTCAAGATGGATCGAGTCAGAGCCGCATGAGCACGATCGCTATCATAAGTTCGTTCGCGGATGACGCTCGATGCGCGAATGCGATCGAGGAGCTTCGTGCGGCGCAGGTCGACGACTTCAATAC
>JBAWCX010000004.1:0-4920 GCA_049590495.1 Binatus sp. (SeqCode) | reverse complement strand
AATTGGAGGTAGAGGACCTTCCCTCTCGCCGCTCAGCCTCAGTTTGCAGGGCTGCTGAAGGACGCCAAACGGAAGCCTAGCGGGTTGTAATCGTTGCCGTCGGTTCTCTAGAGCGACCGCCTCGATTGAACCAAAGTACAATATGCAGCGCTTGCTTAACCGCGATACATTCACCGCGATCGTGGTGACGAAACCACCACAGACTGAGATGACGGTGGTCGCTGCAAACACAGATCATCTATCAGAAGGAGAGTAATGTGTATCAGAAGGAGAGAATGTGAAACCTGGGACGAAGCATCTCAAGTTCGCCGCCTGCGCGATCGGTATCGCCTTTGCGTTAGTGGCGCGAGGCGTGCAAGCGCAGCAGGTCCCGATCCCCACAACTGCGGCCGAAGTCCCCGGCCCGGAGCCCGGCACCGCCATGACCAAAGCCTATGTGCAGTCGGTGGGCCGTATGGCCTACCTGTGGGGATGGGCGCTAGTCAACAATGCGAATCGCCACGCGGCCTTTTCGAAAGCGCCGGAACCGGGCCTGCTCGGGGGAGTGCTGCCGATCGCACACAACTCACTCGCGATGCTGACCAATTACGTCAGCCCGGAACAGCGCTTCGTCACCTGCACGAATCAGGACGTCGTGTATGGTTTCGGCTTTCTCGACAACCTTGATGATGAGCCCATCGTCTTTCAGGTTCCGGACTTCGGCGACCGCTTTTGGGTCTATGCCCTGTATGACGCGCGCACCGACGAACTCTCCCAGATCGGCAAGCAATACAGTACCAAGCCCGGCTTCTACATGGTGGTCGGCCCGAACTGGAAGGGTGAGACGCCGAAGGGCATCATGGCGGTTTTGCGATCATCGACTACGGTGGTCGCCGCGGCACCGCGCGTTTTCATGGACGACACGACGGAGGATAACGCCGCTATCCAGCCCGCACTCAGCCAGATCGATTTCTACCCGCTCTCGCAGTTCGATGGGAAGATGAAGACCAAAGACTGGAGCAAGCTACCGCATTTTCCGGCACCCGCCTCCAAAGGCAGAGGTGAGACCCAGTGGGTGAACCCGGAGACTTTCTTTGACCAGTTGCCGGCGGTTATGAAGCAGGTGCCCCCGCTGCCTGGCGAAGAAGCCCTGTACAAATGGATCGACAGCGTGGTGGATGCGGCGGACAAAGACCCGGCGATCAAGAAGACGCTGATCGAAACTGCCATCGCGGCCGAGCGCGAGCTGATCTCACCATTCTTCCAATGGCGCAACAACGGCCGTCCTGCCGGGAACGGCTGGAATTCGCCGATAAACAATGCGAAGTGGGGAACCGACTACGTCAATCGCACCGGCACAGCCAAGTCGAACATGTATGACAACCTGCCCACGGAAACGAAGTACACTTACACGGACGATGACAGCCAGGACGAACAACTCGGTGGACAGAATCTCTATTCGATAACGTTTCCGAAAGGCCAGGTGCCTCCCGTCAATGGCTTCTGGTCGGTGACGTTGTACAACGAACTGCACTTCTTCAACGTTAATCCCCTGAAACGCTATTCGCTGGGTACGAAGAACAAGAGCCTGAAATACAATGCGGACGGTTCGCTGACCCTTTACGCCGGGGCCAAATCACCGGGCGCAGACAAGGAGAGCAATTGGCTCCCCGCGCCGAACGGCACGTTCTCGCTCTATATGCGTGCTTATTGGGCCGATCCGGCCATCATTGACGGCACCTGGACCCCGCCGAAAGTCGAGCGGGTGAAATGAAAGCAACGATCCAAATTTCAACTACAACGAAACCCTCACGCAAACGGAACGTTTTCGCCGCCGCGCTCGTTAGCGCGCTGACAATGAGCGGATTCGCAATGCAGACTCTCGCCCAAGAATCACACTTCGATAAACTCGCTAACCTCCCGTTCGCGGAGGGCCGGCCCACGAAGGAGACCGCGCAGACCCTGCGCGACGAACTGCTCTTCGAGCGGGCGACGCAGACCTACCTTTGGGCGATACCGCTGATTAACACGCTCGGGATGCAGGTCGGCTCGGAAAAGCAATTCGGCGCCGGGTACAACGTCCTGCCGATCTGGAAGCAGCGACTCGACGCAAAGACCCAGGTTACAACCCCAAACTCTGACGTCCTCTATGCGATGAGCTATGTTGACCTCGGCAAGGACGGGCCACTCGTGATGGAAGCGCCGCCCACGTTGCAAGGCATCCTGCTCGATTACTGGCAGCGCCCCATACCGGTCGATGGTGGCAAATTCTTTGGTGACATCGGCTTTGCCGGGCCGGATCGTGGCAAGGGTGGAAAGTTTCTGCTGCTGCCGCCCGGATACAAGGAGGCGGTGCCCGAAGGCTATTTTGTCTACCGTTCAAGGACATACAACGTCTTCATCTTCCTACGCGGGTTTTTTGAGGACCCGAAAAATCTGACGCCCGCCGTTACGCACCTTGAACGGACAAAGATCTATCCACTCAACGGCGAGGCTGGGGCCAAGCCGATGAAATTCCCAGATGCCTCGGGCGTCCCGGTCAACATGCTGCCCATCAGCGACGGCGGCGCCTTTGATCAGCTCAAGCTGCTCGTGGACAGGGAAGGCGACAACCTGGCCGGTCCCGACTGGCTCGGCATGCTGGCATCAATCGGCATCGTTAAGGGCAAGCCGTTCACGCCAGACGCGAATACCCGCACGATTCTGGATAGGGCTGCGAAAACGGCCTACAAGACCAGCCGCGTAATCGGCTTCGAAGAAGTCGTCGGTGGCATTTCCTATATGATCTACCCAGACCGACACTGGACAAATCCTTTTGCAGTCGGAACGCCGTCAAAACCAACAGGTGCTTTGAACCTGTCATGGATAAACACCACCGAGGGGTATCTGGCACTCGACGCCCGAATCAACTTCTTTACCAACTACTACTCAGTCAGCCCCGGCATGTTGTCGACTACTCCCGGCAAGGGCGCCAATTACTTGATGGCGTTTACTGATAGCGCGGGCAGGCCCTTGTCTGGCGGCGGCAACTACCGACTGAAACTGCCGCCCCACGTCCCAGCTGCGATCTTTTGGTCGGTGACACTATATGATGCTGAGAACTCCTCGGGTCTCGTCAACGGCCAGCCGTTCCCTTCGCTGGGTTCGCGTGACAACCCGACGCAGAATGGCGACGGCAGCACAGATATCTACCTCGGACCCGAGGCACCTGCCGGCAAACAAAGCATCTGGCTAGCCACCGTACCGGGCAAGGGATATTTTGCCATCCTAAGGCTCTATGGCCCAACAGAAGCCGCCTTCAACAAGACTTGGAAGCCTGGAGACATCGAACAGGTGAAATGACCGGTGGTGGGCGGTCGCCCACTACCAAATGACCCAGCAATAACCAAGGTTAACAACCCTGTTGCCGAGCGGACGGCCCTGAGGCGCTGCCAAACCTGCAGCCTCGGGCGACAAGAAAGGAGTAGCACCAACCAGTCCCCTTCGATTCCGCTGCGACGCCACCGTCATTGGTGGCGCTCACTTTGCAAGATACCGTGTAGTCGGTCAGGTGTTTTTTCCGATTGGCGCCGCTACTATCGGCACTAAGGGTCTACGGTGAGTCGCCACGGTCCAGACTGCGATCAGCAATTTTCGCATCGCCGCGATGATGGCGACTTTTCCTGGTTTGCCTGCGGCTCGGAGCCGTTCGTGGTACTGCCGCAGCCACGGATTACGCCGCACCATTTGCAGAACCACCATGTAGAGCGATTTGCGCAAGCGCGCGTTCCCCAACGGGATCGCCGGCCCTTTCGTGAAGCGCTTCTTACCCGATTGGCGGATGCGCGGAATCACGCCGACGTAGCTCGCAATCGCGCCGGGGCTATCAAAGCGGGCTGGATCTCCGAGTTCCGCGATCAGACAAGCCGCAGTGAGTGGGCCCAGCCCTTTGATAGTCATCAGCAGTTTGCCCACCTCGTGATCAGCCAGTTTAAGTTCGACGTCCCGCGCCAGGTCCTTCAGTCGGCGCCTTAGCACATCCAGATCCTCGCACAGGTATTTAATCCGTAGCCGATAAGGCTCAGAGTGATGAGCCCCAACGGATTTTTCGGCCGCCTCGATCAGATTGCGCGCAAACTCCTCGCCGATCTTGTGCGAACCGTCATAAACGATCCGCGCAAGCTTCTTCACTGAGACGCCGCGGAACGACGCCGCAGTCGGATAGCGCGACAGAATCGTGCATGCAAGCTGACTCTCGAGCGTCCGCACGTAACGGGTGAATTCGGGAAAGCCCAGGTCGACCGCTCGGTGTAGTTGCCTCAGACGGTCGGCGAAGTCCGCCGCAACTCGCTCGCGCAGCCGCTCCAGCTCACGCAACTCTTCTGTCACTGAATCGGGTAGCTGCGTCGCTCGCGGGCGTTTCTGCTGGGCGAAGCGCGCGATCCCAAGTGCATCGATCGCATCGGTCTTGGTGCGCCGTAGCTCCTCCTCGGCAAAGCGAGCGGTGCGCAACGGGTTCACTACTGCGACCGCATAATCCTTCGCGATCAGAGCCACGAATAGATTGCGCCAGTAGTGGCCGGTCGCCTCCAGCGCTACCAGACAATCCGCAGATGGGCCCAGCAACTCGAACAGCCGCGCATATCCCGACGAGTCTTCACCGAACGGACTGGAGCGACATAAGACCTCGCCTTGCTCGTCGAGCACCGCCACCATGTGACGCTCGCCACCGATATCGATTCCCGCAAACCGCATCATCCCACCTCCTTCCTTCACTCGGTTCGCCGTACCTCGGAGCCGGAACTCGCGCTCTTGCTTGTCCATGCGAGGACGCCCTTTGCGCCTCTGGATACCGTTCGAGCCTTGAGCCCCGGACGAGGGCGCCAATCTAGCGCACAAGGATTTACCTTCAGCACGGCCGGCGGCGACACCTCTCCGGGGAACCTTCCGCATCTTAGCCCA
>JBAWCX010000003.1:0-1917 GCA_049590495.1 Binatus sp. (SeqCode) | reverse complement strand
GACGATCGCGGCGCCGTCAGTGCGGAAACGAGGCGCATGGTTTTGACAAGATGCACTCGATCCGGTCAAGCTTAGATCGTATGGCGATGCGGGAGGCTCAGATCGACGCGCTGGCGACTCATCTCGTCAATGGACTGATCGATCGCGGCCTGATCAAACCCAAGGCCGACGCCAAGGAACTGGTCGCGTGCGTGGTCGAGCTGATGTCGGCGAACTTCGAGACCGAAGCGCAGATCGACGAAGAGGCCGACAAGATGGCGGAGGCGGAGGCGCGCCGCGACACCCGCCTGGACGTTACGCGGCTGCGCAGTTTGATTCGCCAGCGCCTGGCCGAGAAGAAAAACTTCACGCTGTAAAGTTTTCATGAAGCTCACCGAAGCACGAGTGCTGTTCCTGGCGCGCGAGTCGCTGGCGAAATTGCGCGACGAGGGCCTTGCCGAGATCGCGAACTTTCCGCTCGCGCTGCGGCAGGCGCGCGAGATCGTCGCGCAGTTCAACGAGCAGGGCGACGAAATCGACGCTGTAGTGCGGCGCAAGATCAATTCGATCAAACGCGGCGTCGTCGAGGGCTCCAACGAATGGACCCTGCTCTATAAGCGCTATCGCGACGAAGAGATGAGGAAGAAAGGCCCGCAGCGGTGAGTCAGAAGCGTTGCGGTTCCTCGCCCGATAGAAAGTACGTACCGCCGATCATTCCGCGTTGATACAATCCCCGACATGGACGACAACGAATTTCGCGAACTTTCTGACGTCGCGTTGACCAAGGTCGCGAAATGGCTCGAGGACCTCGACCCTGACGAAGTGGATTACACCACTGCTGACGGCGTCGTGACGATTGAGTTCGCGGACGGCGCGAAGTTTATCCTATCGCGGCAATCGCAGATGAAGCAGATGTGGCTGGCCGCCGGCTCGCACGGATTCCATTACAGTTGGGACGCGGCGCGCGGTCTATGGCTCGACGACAAGGACGGCCACGAGTTGTTCCCACGGCTGGCGGAGACGATTTCCGACCAACTTGGGCATCCCGTCGAATTCTAAGACGCGAGTCGAATTCTGGACGCCGACGTTATCGTGATTGGAGCGGGGCCCGCCGGATGTGCGGCGGCGATCCGGCTGGTCGCTGCCGGCTACGACGTGCTCGCGCTGGAGCGCAAGGAGCGCGAGGACGGCGAGGACATTACGTCGGGCGAGGTGATTGTCGTACCGACGCAGAATGAGTGCGCGCAGTTGGGTGTCAAGTTCGAAGGCGATTGGGTCCTCGACCGGATCACCGGCTTCCGCAACGTCTATCCCGATCTTTCCTGGACCTATCATCCGATTCCAAACGTCACCTGTCCCGTGCAGGTTGACCGCGGCGGATTCAACGCAGCTCTTCGCCGCAGACTGGTCGAGGTCGGCGGGCGCCTGATCTTTGACGCGCGCGTTAACGACCTGGAATTTCGCGGCGACGCCGCGATAGCGACAACTGTTGACGGCCTGCCTCATTCGGCGCGCATGCTGATCGACGCGGGCGGGCGCTACGCGCCGTCGCTGCGGTTGCTGAATCTTAAGTCCGAAGACCCCGAGTTTTCGCAAATCGGCGTCGCAGTCTTCTTCAAGTCGTTCGAAGGCACGCCGCTGAATACGTGGGATCGTCATCTCTATGGTGTGCGCGGCGCGATGATCAGCGGCTCGAGAATTCGGCCGGGTCTGTATCGATATATCCTCGAGGCGGATTTGGCCGCAAAGCAGACCGACCGGCTCGGCGCGATCGAATTCTACGAATCGGTCGCTCGCCAGCACGATCCCTGGCTCTACCATCGTGTCATGAGCGAGCCGCGGGTGGGCCGGCAATGGTCGATGGCGCCGCTCGGGTATCGTGTCAGCGCGGTCGCACGAGACCGCCTGCTGCTGGTCGGAGACGCAGCGGGGTATCTC
>JBAWCX010000002.1:0-3217 GCA_049590495.1 Binatus sp. (SeqCode) | reverse complement strand
CGACAGCACCTGCAAATGGGGAGGACTATACGACCTAAGGTTAAGGATTTCGGAAAAACATGCCATCGTACGGATTCCCGAACCGTTGTACAGTGCGTCGATCACTGATGCGCGGCCGACCGGTCAACAGCAATTCGACTATGTCGATCCGCGCAATCGCGATTACCAAATCGAAATGGAGCGCATCGCAACGGCCCATCTCAAACGACTAGGTGCCTGGTTGGAGCCGCACTTCGAGGACGTTCCAGTCGCAACGGAAACATTTTCTGTAAAAGCTAGCGTCGTCATCCCAGTTCGGAATCGCGAGCGGACAATTCTCGACGCCGTTCAAAGCGCCCTCGTCCAGCGCGCTGATTTCGAATTCAACGTGATCGTCGTCGATAACCATTCGAGCGATCGAACCACGGAAATCCTGCGCGGGATTAACGACTCGCGGGTGACGCACGTCGTTCCCGAACCCCGGGACCTGGGAATCGGCGGATGCTGGAACGAGGCGATCTACTCCAAGTACTGCGGACAATACGCCATCCAACTTGATTCTGACGACCTATACCTCAACGACGGCGTCCTTAGCCGGATTGTTACACAACTCGAAGCTGGACCTTATGCGATGGTTATAGGCTCCTATACGATGGTCGATTTTTCGTTAAAAGAGATTCCGCCCGGTCTCATCGACCATCGTGAATGGACCCGGGAGAACGGAAGAAACAATGCGCTCCGTGTCAATGGTCTCGGCGCGCCGCGCGCATTCAATACGTCGGTTCTGCGCCGTGTCGGCTTTCCGAATGTCAGCTATGGCGAGGACTACGCTGTAGCCCTGCGCATCAGCCGTGACTATGAGATCGGGCGGATTTACGACTCCGTTTATCTTTGCCGGCGATGGGAAGGCAATAGCGACAGCGCCCTGCCGCTCGAGGTTGCGAACCGCTACGACCTATACAAGGACTGGCTACGAACCGTCGAGATTCGGGCTCGCATGCGCCGATGATCAACGAAATAGAAGAACTTTTCACACGCCAGGCGCGGGCATGGCCGCAGCTCGCCAACGGCCTTGAAGGTCTGGCGCGCGCGAAGACTCTGCCGGTAAGGATCGATTGGTTCGACATCTTCATTCGTCACATTCCCCATCGTATGGCTAGCACAACGGCGTCGGTCGACCATGAGTCAGTCGCGAAACGCCCTTGCTTCCTATGTGCGGATAACTTGCCTTCGGAGGAAGAAGGTCTGCAATTCGATGAGAACTTTACGATCTACTGCAATCCCTTTCCAATCGTGGATCGCCATCTGACGATCGCTCACCGACAACACTGCTTGCAGCGCATCGCGAATCGGTTCGAAAGTATGCTCGATCTTGCCGCAGCTCTGCCTGGATATTTCCTCATCTATAACGGTCCGGAATGCGGAGCATCCGCACCCGACCACATGCACTTTCAAGCCGGCTCGCGAGCATTGTTTCCTATCGAGAAGGACACCGCTGGACTGACTGGCCTCACTATTCCGAACTATCGGAGAAATGTGCTCCTGCTTCGTGGACGCGATAGATCCGCTTTGATCGATCTAATGGATCGTGCCATCGAACTGTTCGCGCAAACGACGGGCAAACGGCCGGAACCGCTCCTCAACATCGCGGTCTATCATGAGCGAGCAGAGTGGTTTACTTATCTGTTTCCGCGAGCAAAACATCGGCCTGAGGTCTTTCATACCGGCGAACTGACTGTCAGCCCGGCATCGATTGATTTGTGCGGAATATTTGTTGTGCCGCTGGCACAGCATTTCGAAAGAATCACGGGCGACGCTATTGCCGCAATCTTTCGGGAGGTTACTTTAGCTGACGATCAGTTTCAGGAAGTCGCCCGCGAGCTGGAGAGTGAGCGTTGAACGTATCGGTAGGACTGATCGAAGGACGATCCGCCGTCGAAGTCGAATTGACGGGCAGGTTTACCGATACTTCCGGCAAACCCTACAGCTCCGGGCGCTACAGCTTTACCTCTGAAGTTACTCTCTCTCCCTTGGACCCGGCTACGTGCGCCTTTGCGTTGAACGACATGACGATAGGACTCGGATTTCATTGGGAACGCAAGGAGCGCCAGATATTCCGCGGCGCTTTTCGCGTCATCAAACGCGATGGCGGGCTGACCGTGATCAACGACGTTCCGCTCGAAGACTACGTCACGAGCGTGATCTCATCCGAGATGAGCGCGTCCTGTCCTATCGAACTGCTGAAGGCTCACGCGGTGATTTCGCGCAGCTGGCTGTGGTTTCCCAAAGCAAATCCGCTTCCCTCTGCGAGAACGCCGAGCGCGAGTCTCGATTCTCACGAAATCCTTCGCTGGTATGGCCGCGAAGCGCATCCGGATTTCGACGTGTGTGCCGACGACCACTGCCAGCGCTATCAGGGCATCACGAAAGCATTCTCTCCCGCCGCAGCCGAGGCAGTTCGTGCGACGGCAGGCGAGTTTCTCCGTTACAACGGCGCTGTCTGCGACGCACGGTTTTCCAAGTGCTGCGGCGGAATAACCGAGCGCTATGCGACCGCCTGGGAAGATGAAGCTATCCCCTATCTCGAGTCAATTTACGACGGTACTGCCCAGTCCCGCTCTAACAGTCCTGAGTCCTGGATACGTTCGAGCCCACCGGCTTACTGCAATACCGGCGATTCGGAGCTCCTATCTCGCGTTCTCCCCGACTTCGATCAGGAGACCCGCGATTTCTATCGATGGCGGGTCGCGTACACTCCCGAAGAACTCGCCGACCTGATCAGATCCAGGCTCGGCGCGGACCTTGGTCCGATTCGCGACATGCAAGCGCTCGCGCGCGGGCCTTCCGGCCGAATATATCGGCTGATGGTCACCGGTGAACGCGACTACCTCATCATCGGCAAAGAACTCGAAATTCGCCGCGCTCTATCGCGCACGCACCTCTATAGCTCTGCATTCGTCATAAATAGGGAACCTGGTCGCTTCGTGCTAAGAGGAGCCGGCTGGGGACATGGTGTAGGCCTATGCCAGATCGGCGCAACAGTGATAGCACACGAAGGCAAGACTTACACAGAAATCCTACAGCACTACTACCACAGGACCACTGTCACTGTTTGATGTCCGTTCCACTCCGGCAATTTCCAAGAAAAGTTCTAACAGGGACGAAGTCCCGCATCTTTCTTTCATTGGGTGCAGGGGTCACCCCTGCCCAGGGAAGTGTGAAACCCACGGTGGGTTTC
>JBAWCX010000001.1:0-2231 GCA_049590495.1 Binatus sp. (SeqCode) | reverse complement strand
GATGATCATGTCGTCCTTGCGGCCGGCGAAAAAGACGTAGCCGTCGTCGTCGAGCCATCCGAGGTCGCCGGTCGCGCGCCATCCGTCGGGCAATCGCGCGTCGTCGTCGCGGCCCGCGTAGCCTTTCATGATGCGCGGGGTGCGGATGATTATCTCGCCGACCTGGCCGTGCGGGAGGAACTTGCCGTCTTCGTCACGCACGCGGATTTCGACGTCGGGGAGCGGCTTGCCGATCGAGTTGAGGCGTTTGAGCCTGAGCTCGATCTGCTCGGGCGTGCCCTCGATTCGATGATCGTCGGGGCCGAGCACGGTCAGCGATGACGTGGTCTCAGTCTGCCCGTAGGCGTTTACGAACCCGACTTTTTTCGGGAAGACTTCGATCGCGCGGCGAATGACCTGCACCGGCATCGCCGCGCCGCCGTAGGCGAGGTTGGTCAGGCTGGAAAAATCGGTTTTGGCGAACGAGGGCTCGTCGATGATCTGCTTCATCATGGTGGGGACGACGAAGGCGTGCGTGACGCACTCGCGCGCGACGAGGTCAAGCCAGTTACGTGCGTCAAACTGCGGCATCACGATCACTTTGCGGCCCGTCCAGATGTTCGTCATGTACGCGGTCGTTCCCGCGATGTGGTAAAACGGCACGCAGACCAGCGCGACGCCGCGATCGGTGCCGTCCGCCATCTCGACGTTGGCAGTCACGTAGGCGGCGAAATCGCGAAAGCGCAACTGCACGCCTTTGGGCAGCGACGTGGTCCCGCTGGTGTACATCAGGATGGAGATGTCCTCGTCTTCGACTTCAGCTTCGGACTCGTCGGGCTCGGCTTTCGCGATCAGATCGGCGAGGCGCGGCAATCCGCGCGCGCCGTCGCCGAGCGCGACGATTTTGCTCGCGCTGAGACGCGGCTGAATTTTGTTTATCAGTTCGAGGTAGCGATCGCCGACGAGCAACACCTTGGCTTGCGCGGTGTTGATCATATACTCGAGCTCGGCATCCTTGGCGCGATAGTTGAGCGGCAGGAACGTGAGCCCGGCCTTGGCGGCAGCGTAGTAGCATTCGATGTAGAGGTCGGAGTTGGTGTCGAGCACGGCGATGACGTCGCCATGAGACAGGCCGAACTGTTTGAAAACCGCGCACAGGCGGGCGACCTGGTCGCTCAGATCCGCATAGGTCAGGCGTTGCGCGCCGAAGACCAGGATTTCCTGGTCGGGCACGATCGACGCGGGGATCGTGACGAAATTAACCGTGTTCACAGCGCGCTTCCTCTCTTCCAGAGCCGATGTTCGAGCTCGAGTCCCTGTCGCAATGGCAAATCGAGGCCGCTCCAGACCGCCAGCTTGAGTAGCGCGGAGCGCTCGCGCGGGACGCGTGCGAAGGCGCGGGCGATCACGAGCGCGCGGCGATCCAAATCCGCCAGGGGAACCACTTCGGCGACCATACCTACAAGTAACGCGTCTTGAGCGTCAATCCAACGGCCGGTGAGGCATAAGTCCAGCGCGCGGCCAAGGCCGAGGCGGCGGGCGGCGGTTTGCGTTCCGGCGACGCCGGGAATCATGCCGGCTCCTGTCTCGGGCAGGGACAGGCGGGTGTCGTCGGCGGCGATTGCGAGGTCGCATAGCAGCGCCATCTCGAGTCCGCCGCCGACGGTGTAGCCGTGGATCGCGGCTATCGTCGGGATGGGCAGCGCGCGGAGCATCCCCCACACGTCGCGGCGAAAGCGGACCCATCGCGCGACGATGGGCGACGGCGCCATCCCGAATTCTGCCAGATCGCCGCCGGTCGAGAAGGCCTGGCCTGCCCCGCGCAGGATCATCGCGCGAACGTCGCGGTCGTCATGAATGGCGGCGAGAATTTGAAACAGGTCGTCGCGCATCGCCATGTTGTAAGCATTGAATTGCGCGGGGCGATTGAGCGTGACCACTGCGACGGGACCGCGCCTGGCGTAAAGCACCGCGCTCGAACCGTTCGATCTCGACGCCATCAGGTGGAGCGCAGGTCGGCGCTGTCGCTGCTGGCGATGGCGGGACGGCCGCGCTCGTAAACCACGCGGCCGCCGACGATCGTGATATCGACGGTCAGGTTCATCAGATCGGCGGGGCTGAGCGCGAACGGATCGCGCGGGATCACGATGAGATCGGCGAGATGGTCGGCCGCGATGACTCCCGCGTCGAGGCGGGCAAGGCGCGCGGCTTCGGACGTGAAGAGCGCGAAGGCGTCGTGAATCGGGAGCGCT